>CAXYUU010000017.1:0-19408 GCA_964292015.1 uncultured Acetobacteroides sp. | reverse complement strand
ATGAACCATCATAATAGTCTGGTGTTTCTCGATAAATCCTTTTTACGAACTCAGTGTGAGGTAGATTAAATGTAAGAGGTTCTTGATTAGTATTATCTATCTGATTACTGATATGCTGCCAATTCCAATTCAAATTAGACCCTGTTAAAATAGAATCAGAGTTTACAAATTGAACAATCTGATCTCTAATTGCAGTAAAATATGATTTGCTTTGAATTAGTTCTGTAGGCAATGATCCTTCTGTTTTGTTCCAACCATCTAATTGTTGATTAACAAATTCAAATATTGCAGAAAGACCTTTTACAGGTAGAACAAAATTTACATAGCTAAAATTAAACGATACTGATAAATTATTAAACCATTCAACATCAGTCGAATTTAATATTTTCTTCTTAAGCTCTGAATTTGTCATTTTATAATTGTATTAATTTACTCGCTATTAATTACGACTTATAATCTCATCGTAATCTACATCAAACACTGAAACCAGTATAAGTCTGCAACTTCGTCTTATCTTGCAACGGTCCTCTGACCTCAAAAAACAAATAATTCAAGATAAATTTATTTCGTAACATCTAGCATACCATACAACCCCGAAGCAAGTCGAAGTCTGCGACTTCTTCTTGGATAAGGAACTGCCTCATAACCACAATTAGTCGGTAATCCGAGGTAGCCTATTCCTATAACACCGAGTACTCCAACTAATCATGTATAGTTAATTGTTGTCATAGATGCAAGCTAATCAATAGTCCAAAATATAATTCCAGTCAATAGTGGTTTCAAAACGCTATTGATATTCGATATATTATCAAACTATGCTGAGTTCCATGAATTATGAAGACTTTGGTTTAAGACGAACGCAAAAAACGAATGATCTGTATATATTATACTATTATTCCGAAACGCCCAAATAGTAAAATATAAAAATACCTTCACACATAATCTTGTTGATTGTTTATTAATGACTTAGCAATTGATTTAACTTTCTCAAAAAGTCCATTACTAATGGTTTCGTATTTATCTTTTAAATCAACTATTTCAACTGCGTATTTATTTTTCGCAACATTTAATTCTTCATATATATTTTGCATGCTTATTATATTTTTACTCTCAGTTTGAGATATTATCATATTAATATCTTTTGAAAATTTATTAAACTCCTCTTTTATTTCTTTGTTTTTTGCATTATTATCCACTACATTATATACCGTTAATCCAAATATTCCAGTTGCCATAACTGAAAATATTATTGAAACAAACCCAACGTTTGTGCTAAATATATCACTAAAAAAAGCCTTCTGTTTTTCAACTTCAGCAACCTTTGCTTTATACGTTGTAATAGAATCAGACTGTGCCTTTACAACTTGTTCAAGTTTTGCTAGTCTTTGCTCTACAGTATCAGCACTGAATACTGAAAATTGGACAAACATTAAGAATAAAACAATTATTAACTTTTTCATGACATTTGATAAAAATAGTTTGCAATAAAACGAAATGGCTGAATATTCAAATCATCAACGCTAATTAAACAAGAAGAAGTCGCAGACTTATTCTTGTTTAATTAGCGATTTCCTAATCGTAATTAGCAAGTAAGTCTAGATAATCTATTCATATAATATCTAGCACTCCATACTCCCTTCTGAGATACAAGCATTCAAATATAGATAATTCACAAACTTGGTCACAATACTATCCAATACTGAATTATCATGCAAATAATCTACATATCTCGAATAAATTCGAAAAAGTAGAAATAATACACCACCTATAGCCATGTAAGACAGTACAACGCTTACTTCTAATTCTTTAAGAGGTAACCTATCGTCATAGATATATAATAATAAATCGCCCAAAATTTGTTTCCAACTAATATCAGTTAAAACCGCTACTGATATTAGACATAGTCACAGACTATACCGAACCCGTACATTATTATAGTCTTCGACCAGCAAGGATAATACAAGGTTGATATAACATCATCCCACACTCCATCCATCTCCTACAACCTGCAAACCACGACCCCGAATAGGGGCGTAAACGAAAGGGTACGCTACCAAATTTGATTACTAAGGTCTACGATTATAAGATGGAGGCAATTTAGTAAAAATAGCGGCTCGGAGGCAGCGGGTACCCAAAAACCGGTACAAAAGAGGCAGGGGGCATAAGCTGCTGCCTTTTTTGTACCAAACAAGAACCTAACGAGCTAAAATGGTAATGGCATCGCTGTAGGTAATCCTGCCCTTAGTCCCCAAATAGGCGCACCGACATAGGTAGTCGACCGCATGCTTAAAACCTGTAACCTCCAGCTTACTCGATGAAGAGCATACCTGCGACCAGGTAGCAAAATCGGTAGAGGCCGATTCGGAAGGGGTATAAAGGAATACGTATGCCGTCGCACTGGGGTTAGACTTAACCGAAAAGATGAGCGACCCATCGTTTACCCCACACGACACCTTAAAGTTGGTGGGCTTAGGTAGCTCTCTTCCCCTAATAGGTTTCCGTACCAGCATAAATCCGGTAGAGGCCAGCTTAACTCTATCCCCTTTTGCAGCCATACAAAGCTCTATAGCCAGCTCGTCGAGTTCTAATACCAGCAATGCTTTGGCATTCTTTTTCCGAAGAACCGCAGCATGATCGCCTGCAAAACATTCCAGGTATTTTGCGTCATACTGCTCCTTTAAAAGGGCAAGCCGAGCAAGTCGTTCGGATGCAACCGGCACGTTGGCATTATCGGTTAGGCGAAATATAACATTCCCCGTAAAGGGGCCAATCTCCCCATCCTTCATATGACCATGAAAAGTTACCAATTCGAGTATGGGCATATCAGCGCTTGTTTTGTATGTTCGCGATCGTACTATTTTCGATACAAACAAATGTTGATTTGTTGGGTTTAAGAAATGGGCTAAAATTTTTACGGTTGGTTATGGTGCGCCTTAAACCAACATTACCACAGCACCTATCGTACTAGAGCCAAAAGGTATTGGGTACGATCCAAAAACAGGTACAAAAGGTACGGCAGCTACCTCCTAAGCACTGGCGTAGAATGGAGATGCACCCTACCTGCTTTACGGCACCTCATAACCAGTAGGTTTTGCCCAAAAACCTACTGGTTATGGTGTCATTTCCGACTACTTTTAACCCAAAAAAGGTATGAAATGGAGCATTTCATACCTTTTTTGATGGCATTTCAGGTTGTTTTTGGTTCATTTCATACCTTTTTTACACCATTTCCACCCAGATATGACCCATTTCCGATAGGAAATGGGTCATATCTGGTAGCTTTTACTCCAAATCCAACCTGATCTAGTACAAAAAAAGGTATGAAATGGGGCATTTCATACCTTTTTTGGTTCATATCCAATCGAAAACAAGGTGGCACCTACTGGTTATAATACGCATACAACCCTAATTAAGTGATCATTACCACATCCAGCAGCAGATACAACCCAAACTGCTGCAGAGGCAGCACTCCCTAGCTCCGATTGGGGTGGTTACCAATAAAACGGAGGAGTATATGAAACCCAATCACCGGTAAATGGTTCGAAAAAAAGGGGAATACGCCCCCTTTCAACCTCCTTCGGCTAGCATCGGATGGGCCTACTCTTGGGTTATACCAGCAGCAGACCATAACGGGTAGCCTACCGTTGCAAACCTTGCATACAAGAACCCAATGAGGTACCACACCCTGCAAATGAATTTCGCCCTAATGCCAACCCAAGGGAAACCGACGACTCTCATATACCTACAGCAGCCGCACAGCCATCTAGGCGATCGAAACGGAGCGATCAACCTCCCCCGTTTTTAAACTTTATTGCCAATTTGAGGTTTACTACTACGGCTGGAAAGGCTGCTTAGACTATTGCAGTAAGTTTAAAACAAACCAGCTTACATACCATGAAAAAAATAGCTCTTTTAGCCCTTATGGCCATTACCGGGTATAGCGCAAGTGCACAGTACGAACAAGCTAAGCTAAAGTACAGCTACACCGATTTGGAGCCGCCCCTCGACTCCACCACCCTGCGCTTACCCTACCCGCCACACCACCCCTCCTACGTCACAAACTTGAACAAGACCCTCGAAAGCTACCCCGACTTAAAGGCGATGCCCCTAATGATGCTGCTGCACAATATCGGAGCCCTGCCCCTAGCCATACAAACCAGCGTGCGCAATAACGGTGGTGGGGTGTACAACCACAACCTCTATTTCGAAGGGCTAACCACCCCCTCGAACAGCGTAATGCCTAACGAGCTGAAGGAAATAATCGAAAAGCAGTTTGAAAGCATCGATAAGTTTAAGGCCGAAATGGAAAATGCGTCTATCTCACGTTTCGGATCGGGCTGGACATGGCTGCTGGTACAGCCAAACGGTACGCTAACCATTGTATCTACCGCAAACCAGGATGCCCCGTTTATGGATGTCGCCCTAACCGATGGCTACCCCATCCTAAACGTTGATGTTTGGGAGCACGCCTACTACCTTAAGTACCGCAATAAGCGTAACGACTACCTCACCAACCTCTGGAACGTTATAGACTGGAAGCAGGTGTACAGCAGCTACCTAAAGGTAATGGGAAAATGATTTTAGAAGATGTTAAACGAAGGTAAACGGAAGGAGTTGAAGATAGAGGAACGATTTTGAAGTTAAAGAAGTCAGAGAAGTTAAAGAATTATTCCACAACCCACCAAAGCCCTGAAAGGGCGTAGTATATCAGCCGAGGGTGCAGCCCTCGGAATTCGGAGAAGATAGAAAGTAGAGATAAAAACGAAGGTAAACGGAAGGAGTTGAAGACAAAGAAGTCAAAGAAGTTAAAGAATTATCCCACAACCCACCAAAGCCCTGAAAGGGCGTAGCCCTCGGAATTCGGAGAAGATAGAAAATAGGGATGAAAACGAAGGTAAACGGAAGGAGTTGAAGATAAAGAAAGGTTTTGATGTTAAAGAATCATTCCACAACATACCAATACCCTAGGAATGGCTATTCTCGGTGAGCTCTATACCTCTATGTTGAAACGGAGAAGCTATAAAAAATCGGAACCGATATCGTGACACGTATGTCTAAACTCCAATCTCTCACGTCTTACATCTCAAATCTAATATCTCAAATCTCCTATCTCACATCCAGCATCTCAAATCTCCTTCCCCCCTGTAACTTTTACCGCAGTATTTCGTCATACTAAACAAAAGGAATGCTGCTGAGCACAATATATACCAGCGGGTATCCGTATAGTATTATACTTTTGCACTTTAAACTTACCACTCCATGAAAAGAATACTTCCGCTCGTAAGCTTGGCATTTGCCCTCCTACTTACATCGTGTCTTAAAGAGCAGGTAATACCTGGAGAGGTAACCCTAACGCATCGCATCACCCCTAACTTCAGTAAGATTAAGGTGGAGGATGGCTTTCAGGTAGAAATCATTAAGGGAAACTCCTACAATGTGGCGGTAGAGGCTCCTGATGGGTTTCAAGACTACATCTACACCGATGTGTCGAACGACGGAGTACTGAGCATCACCCTCGATAGTAAGTTTAACCCAGCCGATATTACGCATAAAAGGGTGCTGATATACATGCCAACCCTGATGTCGATTACCGCATGGGGAAACTCAGAAGTATTTACCACCGGCATATTTGCCAGCTCAAAGTTTTATATTGACGCCGATGGGGGTAGCTACGTGGAAACAAATGTATCAACCGATGAAATGAATGTAGTAGCAAGCAGGGGCTCGGATGTTAAGCTCTCGGGCGAAACCTTTACGCTTTTTGCCGACGAGCTTTCGGGTGGTAGCCGGCTGCTGGCCTTTCGACTTCGCACCATCCAAAGCGGACTAAACCTTTGGGGAGGCAGCGAGGCCCAGGTTACCGTGGTGGATAAGCTAAAGGTAAAAGCTTCGGAAGCGAGTACGGTTAAGTTTGCAGGCAATCCCTCCATAACCGAAACCCTATCGGGCGGATCGCAAATTATTAATGCGAACTAAGTTCCCGTTTAAACGGCAGCTTCCAATAATGGGTCGACACTCATTGTACCAATCGCGTATCACAACAGATATACCACATCATAGGCATCACAATACCGGCATCACCACAAATGGAGGGTATGCCCATACGTATTCGTAACAAAAGCACATTGATTTACATCAGCTCAAAAGGGAACCCTCAAGCAATTTGGAGGTTCCCTTTAAAAAAAGGGTAGTACCGTAGCTCGCACAAGGTAACCCCGCGCATAGCCGGTTACAGGCACAACCTGCTGGCCATCCCCCACCCCTACAAAATCCGCTTCCGCCTAAACCAAAGGAAGATGACAATCGAAAGCGACACCATCACCACCAGTACCCCAAGGTAGCCGTAGCGCCACTTGAGCTCGGGCATCATTTCGAAGTTCATCCCGTATATCCCCGCAATGAAGGTTAACGGAAGAAAGAATGCCGAAAATATGGTCAGGAGCTTCATCACATCGTTGCTCTTCTGGGCGGTAACCGACAGGTAGGTATTCATCAGGTTATTGGTATCCTCCAGCGACTCCTCGTATTCGAGTATCAGCCTAACCAACGAATCCTTAACATCCTGAAGTGCCGTTTGATACTCTACCGGCGGGTTATACGCATTTAGCGCGGTTTGGGTCAGCAAAAGGAGCTTTTTGCTTATTCGCAGCTCGGCCTTTTGGTAGTATAAATCCTTTTGCGATACCCTCTTTAAATCTTTTAGGAAGATCACCTTTTCTACCTCATCAATTTGGGTGGAATGCCAACCGGCCGGTTCGGTGTACGACTCAACGATATGGCTAAAGATATGAATGGTGAGCTCGTATATACTCGTTTTAGGGATAAATGCCTCCTTGATATCAAGCAGGAACGGAAAATCGGGACGGTGCACGGTAATGAGCAGGTTCTCCTTAATAAAGAAGGCCACCTTGCTCGAAAGCTCCTGAACCGAGGTTACGTCATCCTCCATCTTGGCGGTATAGGCCCGTAAAATGATGAAGGTAAAGCCATCAAACTGTTCGATTTTAGGAAGATGCCCCGGCTCCATGCTGTCGGTAACTAAAAAGTTATCGAGCTTATGCCGGGTGGTAATCTCGGCAACCTGCTCCTTGGTAGGCGATACCAAATCTATCCAGTCGAACGTGTCGAACTTGGTCTCCTTTACCCTGTTTACCATCTTAACGTGGATATGTTTAACGTAAAGATAGCACTTTTATCGTTTTCCCATCACGAACAACCGAAGGCACCAGGGATTTCGCTTTTAAGAAAATTGGTTAGAAAGAGACCTCGATGAACTTTTGAATAAATCGTTCCTATATCAAATAAAGATCAGTCGGCGAGCAATAGTACCATTACCTGACTACCTTCTTCCGTAGACAACATGGCGTAGCCATACCATACTGGCAAGAATTCTGTTTGAGCGAGGGAGCTTTCACAACGTTCCTCGATCAGGTAATTCCGTCAGAGCTACGACATCAATTGAAATCGGAACATCCCTCCGCGACCGAGCGAGTTAATTCGTGCCAAGGTTTTTTGTTTCTTTTTTTCCTACAAAAAGAAAAGGGGAAAAGTAGAGTATTACTTCCCCACCCCCACTATATTCAGTCAAAAGTATATTTGGAAGGAAGATCAGTATTATTAAACGCGAAATCCCTGTCGATGGCATAATGGCGATGAGCTATCTCGATACTGATGTATAACAATCCCCTGTTTTCGTCGATTGTCAACGCTCATTACTAATTGATTATATCGATAAGCTGTTAGGTTGGCGCTCTAATTTGATGGTCTGCACCTATTGCTGGTATACTACGCCCCATTCTGGACTTTGATGGATGATGGTCTTATTTTTGACTTCAGATTTCCCCCTACCATCGTTTACCTTCATCAATAGTTTCGCTTAACTCCCTATTCTCCATCATCAACCTCCTCCCAAATGCTTCTTTTATAAAATTTCGTACTCAAAAGCCACAATCTTTCGAATATTAATTTTAATTATAGGCTTGGCTTTATATCTTTGCACACTATATTTAATTTGCATAGCTAGAATGAACGTTGAATCAATCATTTCGGATTGGTGTCTTAAAGGAGCGCAAGCGCTTTATGGAAATGAAATTGCCGAGTCGCATATTCAGATCCAAAAGACCAAAAAGGATTTTGAGGGAGATTATACCCTAATCGTATTCCCCTTTGTAAAACTCGCCAGAAAATCGCCCGAAGCCATAGGTCAGGAGATTGGCGAATACCTTTTGGCAAACATTCGGGAAATAACGGCATACAACGTAATTAAAGGATTTCTAAATATTGCCCTTACCCCCATATTTTGGGCCGATCGCCTAAATCAGGCCATGGCAACTCCACGTTTTGGCTTTGCCCAACCCGATAGTGGTAAGAATATCATGGTCGAGTACTCCTCGCCCAACACCAATAAACCGCTTCACCTGGGTCACGTTCGCAACAACCTGCTTGGCAATGCTGTTTCGAAGATCCTAAAGGCCGCCGGCCGCAAGGTTTATATGGTAAACCTGGTAAACGACCGTGGTATCCATATCTGCAAGTCGATGGTGGCATGGCAGCACTTTGGTAACGGCGAAACCCCAGAGTCGACCAACAAAAAGGGCGACCATCTTGTCGGCGACTACTACGTTCGTTTCGACAAGGAGTTTCGTGCACAGGTTAAGGAGATGGTAGCAACCGGCATGGGCGAGGAAGAGGCTAAGAAAAAGGCGCCTATCCTGCTCGAAGCTCAAGACCTTCTGCGCAAGTGGGAGGCCAAAGATACCGACACCATCAACCTTTGGAGCACCATGAACGGATGGGTTTACGAAGGGTTTAAAACCACCTACAACGACCTTGGTATCACCTTCGACCAAACCTACTACGAGTCGCAAACCTACCTTTTGGGTAAGGAAATTGTGATGAAGGGGCTCGAAGATGGCGTTTTCTTTAAGAAAGAGGATGGTTCGGTATGGATCGATCTAACCGAAGACGGACTCGATCAAAAATTGCTCCTACGTGCCGATGGCACCTCGGTATACATGACCCAAGACTTGGGAACTGCCCGTCAACGTTTCGAAGACTACACGCTTGATGAGCACATCTACGTGGTAGGAAACGAACAGAACTACCACTTTCAGGTACTTCGTTTGGTTCTAAAAAAGTTAGGCTTCAGCTGGTCCGATAGCATCACCCACCTGTCGTACGGGATGGTTGAGCTGCCAGAAGGTAAGATGAAATCGCGCGAAGGAACCGTAGTTGATGCCGATGAGCTGGTACACGAAATGGTATCTACCGCTCGCCAGATGTCGGAGGAGCTGGGTAAGCTCGATGGGCTAACCGAACAGCAGGCTAGTGATGTAAACCGCATGGTAGGCATTGGGGCGCTTAAGTACTATATTCTTAAGGTAGATCCTAAAAAGACCATGATGTTCGACCCAAAAGAGTCTATCGACTTCAACGGTAACACTGGTCCGTTCATACAGTACACCCACGCCCGTATCAAGTCGTTGCTCCGCAAAGCTAAAGAGGGAGGAACCGAACTACCCGTAGCAATTAACATCAACTTTGCCCTTTCGCAAAAGGAGATCGACCTAATCAAGATGCTCGATCAGTATCCCGAAACGGTAATGACTGCTGCCGAGCAGCTATCGCCTGCCATTATCGCCAACTACGTTTACGATCTGACAAAGGAATTCAACCAGTTTTACCACGACTCCCCTATCCTTAAAGAGGAAAACAAGGAGATTCGTGAAATGCGACTGGCGCTATCCAGACAAATTGCCTCGGTAGTTCAGAGTGCAATGGGTCTTTTAGGTATCGAAGTACCCGAAAAGATGTAAATTTCGTAGATATGCAGTTGGATATAGGAGGCTATACCACATCGCAAATCAAATTCTGTTAATTAGAAAAAACAAAATATATGTTCGAGAATTTATCCGACAGGTTAGACCGGGCGTTTAAGCTACTGAAAGGCGAAGGTAAGATCACCGACATCAACGTAGCCGAAACCGTAAAAGATATTCGTAAGGCTCTTTTAGACGCCGACGTTAGCTACAAGGTGGCCAAAACCTTTACCGACGACGTAAAGAAAAAGGCACTTGGTCAAGACGTGCTGAATGCCGTTAAACCAGGTCAGATGATGACCAAGATCGTTCACGACGAGCTCGTACAGCTTATGGGTGGCGAAATGGTTGACATCAACACCAAGGGTACGCCAGCGGTAATTCTTATTGCCGGTCTTCAGGGTTCGGGTAAAACTACCTTTTCGGGTAAGCTTGCATCGTTCATTAAAAGTAAAAAAAACAACCAACCCCTTCTCGTAGCTTGCGACGTTTACCGTCCAGCAGCTATTCAACAGCTGAAAATCCTTGCCGAACAAATAGGTGTTTCGGTATACACCGAAGAAGACAGCAAAAGTCCTGTTGACATTGCAAGGAATGCCGTTAAGTACGCCAGAGAGCATGGAAATAACGTCGTAATTATCGATACCGCCGGACGTCTGGCTGTTGATGAGGCGATGATGAAGGAAGTTGAAAACATTAAGAATGCGGTTAATCCGGGCGAAATTCTTTTTGTTGTAGACTCAATGACTGGTCAGGATGCCGTAAACACCGCCAAGGAGTTCAACGACAGGCTCAACTTTAGTGGGGTTGTTTTAACCAAACTCGATGGTGATACCCGTGGTGGTGCCGCACTATCTATCCGCTCGATAGTGGATAAGCCAATTAAGTTTGTGAGTACGGGCGAAAAGATGGATGCCCTTCAGGTATTCCACCCCGAACGTATGGCCGACCGTATTCTGGGCATGGGTGATATCGTTACCCTGGTAGAAAAGGCACAGGAGCAGTATGATGTCGATCAGGCTCGCGACCTGCAAAAGAAGATTGCAAAGGACCAGTTTAATTTTAACGACTTCCTTACCCAGATTGGACAGATCAAGAAGATGGGTAACCTAAAGGATCTTGCCGGAATGATTCCCGGACTTGGTAAGATGATGAAGAATATAGACATCGACGATAACGCATTTAAGGGTATCGAGGCAATCATTAAGTCGATGACCCCAGGTGAACGCGAAACCCCCGCGGTTATCAATGGAAGCCGCCGCAAGCGTATCGCCGAAGGTAGTGGAACTACCATTCAAGATGTAAACCGACTACTAAAGCAGTTTGAGGATACCCGCAAGATGATGAAAATGATGTCGGGCGGCCCTCGTGCAATGGGCGGTTTGATGAAGGGGATGAAACGATAACCACAAATCAAAAGATAACCAATGAACCTAATAGACGGTAAAAAGATAGCCACCGAAATTAAGGTAGAGATTGCGGCAGAGGTTCGGGAGCTAGTTGCAAAAGGGAATAGAGCTCCACATCTGGCTGCCGTGATAGTAGGTCACGATGGTGCCAGCGAAACATACGTTGGTCATAAGGAAAAAGGTTGCGCCGAAGTTGGTTTTAAGTCAACCATTGTTCGTTTCGACGAAAATGCAACCGAGCAGGAGTTGCTCGCAACTATAAAGATGTTTAACGAGGATCCAGAGATCGACGGATTTATCGTTCAGCTTCCACTACCAAAGCATATCGACGAGAATAAGGTTATTGAGGCCATTGACCCTAAAAAGGATGTCGACGGATTTCACCCAACCAACGTAGGACGAATGATGATTGGGCTACCATCCTACATTTCGGCTACCCCTTTTGGTATTATGGAACTTTTAAAGCGTTACAAGATCGAAACCGCAGGCAAGCATGCCGTAGTAATAGGTCGTAGCAATATCGTAGGTCGTCCAATGGCGAACCTACTTTCTCAAAAGGGATATCCTGGCGATTGTACCGTTACCGTTTGCCATAGCCGTACCAAAAACCTTAAGGAAGTTTGCCTATCGGGCGACATCATTATTGCCGCACTTGGTGCTCCCGAATTTGTAACAGAAGAAATGGTTAAGGAAGGTGCTGTAGTAATCGATGTTGGAATTACCCGCGTAAAATCGGAAACCAGCAAATCGGGATGGAAGCTACTTGGCGATGTTAAGTTCGATGAGGTTGCACCTAAGTGCAGCTACATTACCCCTGTTCCGGGAGGCGTTGGAGCAATGACTATTGTTGCGCTTCTTACCAACACGCTAAAGGCTTGCAAAAAGGAAATTTACAAGTAGTACTACTTTCTACATAAAAAGGGCTCGAAATTCGAGCCCTTTTTTTTAAAATCGTAAACCTAACGTAAATCCTATATTTAAATAGGATATTGTTCTATCCACATTGGGAAGAGGTTTTGGTTGCTGCTCTTCAGGAATTGCTGTATTAACGAGCTGTTGTACCTCATTAAAGTTTGCGTACGAAATACCATACTCCGCCTTAACTCCGATGTCTACCGATTCACCAATAGGATATCTCAATCGACTTCCTACCAACAATCCAGGAGCCACCGTACGCTTTGCAGAAACAGTATAGCTAATTGGTACAGCATTAACCAGGTTATCTTTCGACACAAACTTCTGTTCGCCAAACTCAGTAACATTAATACCTGCACTACCCTTCAGATCGAGCGTAAAATGCCATACTGGAATAAAAGTTACCGCACCTACACCAAAGAATGTCGATCGGTAAGGATTCAGGTTAATCTGCGATAAAGTTACTGCAGGATTTGCTGCACTCTTCAAATCACTACTGTTCACCTTAAATGCAGCGGTAAGCACGTCAACCTGTACACCCCACTGTTCGCTAATCTTTCGGGTTAACCCAAATGACATACTCCCCCCCGAACGTGGTTTAAGAAAAACCGCATCGGTTTTAGCATTGGAAAAAGGAGGTAAAGCAAGACTATACCCAACCGAAACATCTAAGTAGTTCAATCGTTCCTCCTTGCCAGCCTCTTGTGCTAGCGAAGTAGTGACAGTAGCCATTAACATTGCAGCAAGTATAACCCTCTTCATAACGCCCTTCTATTAGTTTTTTTCGGTTACATCCCAATCAAACTCTTCATCGTCTAAAAGGAATTGCTCCTCTATCTCTTTGAAAGATTCGTTGATAATGCTTAGCTCAAAGAATTCAGGATCAAACGCTCCTCCAATCCACTCTATTAACTCTTTGTACTCATCACTTTCGGGATTCTTTAGCACTTCAAGCATGTCGAGATATCCGGGAACACCTCCACAATCTTCAGGTGGGCAGTTACGCTTTCCGCCGACACAAATCATATGCTCAAGAGGCTCTTTGGCGTCGATAATCTTTTCGAGCGTAACAACATGCTCCCAATTATCGCTAAAATCGTAAGCGTAGTTTATGGTATCCTTTTCTGCCTTAAACATGTCAACAATCTCAGCGATCGAATCGTCCTGAACATTGCCGTCTTCTAAAGCCTCGGGATCGCCATAAATCATCCCCTGTTTCTCAAATTGGTAAAGATGGGAATCATACCATCCCATTGCAATTTGAATCGCATAATGAAGGTCTAAAAGCTGAGTATTGTCATTAAGTTGAACACTACGCCAGATTTTTGGTTCGATACCCTTAAGTTCAATCTTAAACTGGTAGATTTTACTCATAATCGTTGAATTTTTGGTTCTCGGCTTTCACCCTTCGGATTTGCCTATATACAAACATACATCTTTCATTGGTAAAAGAAAGACAAATCTTGCATCTCTTTACACTATAAACGAAAAACGATAACCTTTATGTTGTTTTCATACGTTAAACGAGGTTATTAGAGCTCCATTTTCCAGCACAATAAACGTGCTCATTTCTTTCCATTCTCACTGCTGGATCTATGCAATCAATTATTTCGAAGACACTATGAGATGACATTCAATCATTCGTTTCCCAACACGCAATTATTACTCGAAAATAAAAAGAGACACCGTTAAGTGTCTCTTTTATTCAGTCTATTTTTGGATAAACCTCTTTTAGCTTCGCATTATACTATCTAACTCATTAACCTTAAAAAGATTCTTGATGTCACTTAAAACATGCTGATACGACAATTCCGACTGAGCAATAAAATCGTTGTCATCAATATCACCAATAACCGCATTCATCTCTTCGTCGCTATCGTAAACCATCTTTCGGTAAGGATCGTTGTAATCTTTAAGTCTCGACTGGTATACTCGATCTTTCACCATCCCAGCAATCTCTATACCGTCTGATCCAAGTCGTAAAAGCGATTTAAGGGTTAACTCCTGACCGAAAACTTCACCCAAAGCATATTTAGCATACACCGCTCTATCGGTAAGGTAACTCTCGTCTTGCGAACGATATGCGGCATGAATTTCATCCCAGCTGTTTAACTCGTTCGATCTAATTTTACGCTTAAGATCTTCAATAAATGAACACTTAAACACCTGCCCACCAACATTCACCCAGCACGTATTAATCAAGGTTTTATCAAGACCTAGTATCGCCTCCAATCCAACATTATAGGCATTCATATAGTCTACAAACGAAATTAAAGCGTAGTATTTTACCATCTCTCGATAAGCAAACACTGCTTGTACAGGCTTCTTTATCATTACATCGCGCGTGGATGCTTCAATACCAGCAGAACTCACAAGAATAGCGGATGGATCGTATCCATCTGCTATCGCTTTTTCGGCTATTGCTTGCAGATTATCAGTCTCCCCTACATTAGGATTAACCTCTTTAGCAATCCATCCATAGAGTTTACTAATGGCATTCAAAATTTCAGAAATAGAATCGGGAGCCAAATAGCTGTACTCGAATTTTTGACCGACAAACTGACGATTATCACGCTTTACAAATTTCCAGGTATTACGTTCAAGTGCATACATGTTATAACGCCACCAGTAAGCGGGTATAATTTCAAGGCGGTTCTTCGACTCATTGTTTCCAACCAATGCAAATGGCATATCAATATTTAATGAATACTGGTAGTTTGCCTTGGTAAGCAACATGAAAGATCCAAACTTGCTATTATGCTTAACCGTAGTCGAAAGACCGGCCCAAAAGCCTCGTTTTGCGACAATCTCACCATCGTTTGCCCTCGAACTGTGGTTAGATCCAAGAGTTGCACCTGCTGCAATATTACTTTGACCCTGAACACACGCGGCGATAAGAAATGAATTATTGTGGTGCTGCTCGTGACTTGGAAAGATGAGGCTATTTAAAACTTCGCAACATGATATGGTGGAGTTTTCGCCTAAAAACGAGTTTATTAGACGAGCACCATACTTCAGCGAAGAGTTTACCCCCATAACAAATCTCACAGCCTTTCGTCCATAAAATATCTTACAAGCATAGCCAATAATTCCATTTACAGGTTCAACACCTTCAGCAACTTGAGTGGGACTTTCTTCGCTAGAATTTATGGTAAGGTTTTTCAGCTTATTTGCACCCTTAATGTAAGCGCTATCGCCTATGTTTACATCCTTAATACTGCTAGTATTTTTGATAACACAACCCTTCCCTACTCTTCCGTAAAAGCCTCTCTTTGTAGAATAGGCACTTTCGGTTATATCCTGAAAACGTTGCATTAACTCCTTGTCGTCGCGATACTTCGACCACAGATAGGCATCACTAGTTAACATCCCATCAAATGGTAAAACCTTACGCCCTCCATTCTCGTTGGATATTTCCATCCACAAGCGCTGAGCCTCGGTTTCGCCATCCTTAATAATGCCATTACCAAATTTCGATTTGTTTGACGTCTCCATCTCGTCGATGTTAAACAGCATCGACTCACCATCTAAAATATAGTGAGATAAGTAGCCAACATTATGTATAGCCATATTTTCACCAATATCACTAGAAATGATCATCGAATTATACAACCCAACAGGAAGTCTTAAATCGTGATACTCCAGACATTGAGGCTCTAGTTTTCCAATTCGAACCAAACCGTAGAAAATACAATTACGAACAAGTCCAGGATTAAATGGATCATCAACAAGAACAGTATCCCAGTTATCCGACATATTCCCGTTTCGAACCAGCATGTCCACCTCCTGGCCCGTAAGCTTTCGATAACCATTTTTGGGCTTTTGCTGATACCGAATATAATGCTCGTCCTTACCTTCTGGCAAAAACTCCTTATCAATGAAGTCGTAGCCCAAAAGTTGGGCATCAAACCGTCTAATAAATCCCATTTGCTACTCTACTGTTACTGATTTGGCAAGATTCCGAGGTTGGTCGATATTGCATTCACGCAACTTCGCCACCTGATACGAAAGCATTTGTAGAGGGATAATGTTCAGTATAGGAGTAAATATTTTATCTGTTTCAGGTATTTCAATAATGTAATCCGCCATACTGGCAATCACCTTATCACCTTCTGTTACAAGAGCAATAACCTTACCGCCACGCGATTTAACCTCCTGAATGTTCGATACAACTTTTTCGTATGTTTTATCCTTTGGAGCAATAAATACTACGAACATATTTTCATCAATCAGCGCAATTGGTCCGTGCTTCATTTCTGCTGCAGGATACCCTTCTGCATGAATATAGGTAATCTCCTTAAGCTTCAAAGCACCTTCAAGCGCAATCGGATAGTTCAGTCCACGTCCGAGGTAAATCATACTCGAAGCATCGCGACAAGCAGCCGATGCCAACTCTACCGCAGTGTAGGTATTCTTCAGCGTTTGCTCTATCTTTTCAGGAATTTTGTCAAACTCTTCTAGTAGATGCTTATACTTTTCGAATTCAAGGCTACCCTTTTCCTTCGCAATAAGCAGCGCCATCATGTAGATAATGGCCAGCTGTCCTGTGAATGCCTTGGTACTCGCTACTCCAATTTCTACGCCAACATGGGTATAAATACCAGCATCAGTAAGTCGAGCTATCGATGAACCAACAACATTACAAATTCCAAGCACCTTTGCCCCCTTTTTCTTAGCCTTTTCAAGAGCAACAATCGTATCAGCCGTTTCACCAGACTGTGATATCCCCATCACCACTGTACGCTCGTTTATTACCACTCTGCGATAGCGAAACTCTGAGGCAAAATCAACATCGGTTGGAATTCCACATAAGTCTTCGAATAGATACTTAGCAATAAGTGCTGCATGGTACGACGTACCACAAGCTATTATGAGTATTCTTTTTGCAGATATAATCTCATCGATATAATCGCGAATTCCACCTAACTTAATGGTTGAATCCTCCAACTTCAAACGGCCACGAAGGCAATCCCTAAAAGTACGGGGTTGCTCCATAATTTCCTTAAGCATGAAATGCTCAAACCCACCTTTTTCGATGCTGGCAAGTTCAAAGTCTAGCTCCTTTATGTAGGGTTCTAGAACGTTGTTTTCTAAATCTATCATTTTGTAGTCGGTACCATTAATGACCAACATTTCGTTATCTTTTGGATAGATTACGCTTTGTGTATATTCAATGATTGGCGTTACATCAGACGCTAAAATAAACTCACCATCACCAATACCAACAGCCAATGGGCTACCCCTGCGGGCTGCAACCATAACAGTTGGCTCATCACTCGAAATTACGGCAATGGCAAAAGCACCAACCACCCTGCCTAACGCTACGCGAACCGCCTCTTCGAGATTGCATTTTAACTCGGTATGAATATCTTCAATGAAGTGTACTAGAACTTCGGTATCAGTTTCGCTCCTAAAAACATGCCCTTTTTTCAGCAAATCAGCCTTTAGGGTCAGGTAATTTTCAATAATTCCATTATGAACGAGAGCAATCTTTCCATCACCCGATGTATGAGGATGCGAATTGGCATCACTAGGAATTCCGTGAGTTGCCCAACGGGTATGACCTATACCGATATTCCCTTTCAAATCGGTATTACTCGCAAATTCTTCGAGATTAATTACTTTACCCTTCTTCTTAATGATGTTTAAACCATCATTAATCAACGCTATACCAGCACTATCGTAACCTCTATACTCTAATCTTTTTAAACCTTTGATTATAACAGGATAAGCCTCTCGAGAACCAACGTAAGCTACAATTCCACACATAGTTACTGAATTGTAAAATTGACCTTTCGAAAATGTTTTTATCATTTCCAATGCAAAAATAGAACATTTAGACTCAAATCGATACAAAAGCAGGAAAAACTATGCAATTATTTGCACAACATAAGAAAGTAGGCTATTAGACTGGTAAATAGGCGATCGAATAATATAACCTCAAATCAAAATACAGAACTAATCATTCATATCTGAAACTCCTCGTTTAACCATATCACTCTGTAGAAATATGGTCATTATACCTTGGGGTGTCCCAACCGTACACTGTTATTACTTCATATTGCTCCCCTACAAGAAGCATAGAGCAATCAAACTACTTGGAATTACGCTAATTCCGCTACTCATCGTATTTATCATGATAGAGTAGCGTGTAATGTGTTTCGTTGTATTAAAGCCCCTAAAAAGCATCAATACAAATAAGCCCAAGACAATAAGGAAAGAAGTATATGATACCCCAAAAATTCCAAAATGATAATAGTACATTTTACAAACAGCAGATGATCATCAACTATTTTTAAATTTATCTCACCTAATCCTATTTTAATCAATAGGATCACATCTACTATACTGAAAAGATTTAAGAACCAAAATTAGAGAAGAAAATTCCTACATACTATTCTGCTTGCATCTTACTAGTAGAATCTAAACTATCAAAAAAAGACAAGAACAGATGAAAATTCCACCTTAACTTATTACATTTCTACTGATGCTCCGCACGAAGTAGATCATTAACTGACTTAACAGGATTAAATGTTACTTGAGGAACCTCTACGAATAGGGTTATCCAGTTGCTCATGGCACCATTCCAAAGCCCAGGAAGCTCCATCGCTTTCAACTCTCGTCCATCTTTACTTTTTATGGAAATAAAGCCTGTTTTTGGATCACGATACTGCCTCAAATCGAACTTGTCTCCTTTGTAATTTTTCACGCCACAAACTAAATCAACAGGATTAAAGTGAGTTGCCCCTTCAAAAATATTTTTTTGATTAGGATTGCTAAGGTTAATCTGCGAACTTTCCACAACCTGAAGCGAATATTCATTAGCAGAATTGAGTGCCAAAAATGGCCCACCACCAGGCTCACCTTGATTCTTAACCATTCCACAAACGCGAATTGGCCTATTGAGATACTCTTTTAAATAGTTTGCTTTTGCTGTATCTGTTAAGGCATCAAACTTAGCCAAATCGCCACCTATACGATCAACAATTATCCTCCCATGAGCAATAACATCAGCATTACGACTATTGATATCTAAAGCCTTTAACACATCAAATGCCGCCTCCTGAATATCAAGAAGCAATCCCGCAATGATTTTTTTATACTCAACTGTTGTAGATTTTAGGCTATCCGGAAC
The DNA here is from genome assembly GCA_964292015.1 of uncultured Acetobacteroides sp. Lineage (GTDB taxonomy): Bacteria > Bacteroidota > Bacteroidia > Bacteroidales > ZOR0009 > Acetobacteroides. Next base: position 131 of record CAXYUU010000017.1, on the reverse strand, counting down.
AACATTATCTATATTTTTTATAAAAATAACATCACTAACAATATCGTTAAGGTTCTCAAGGAGAGCTCCATGCCCAGGCTGGCGTTGATGGGGATGGGCGCCATGTACGGCCCCATCAGCCCCGAGACAAA
>CAXYUU010000016.1:0-19436 GCA_964292015.1 uncultured Acetobacteroides sp. | reverse complement strand
GTTGCGTGTAGCATCTCCCCCCCGCTCGCTCTTGTTGCGGCCTCTCTCATCCTCGACCTCGGGGACGTTGTCGTCAAAGTCGTATTCGTCAAAAAAGTCGTCCATATTGTTGTAAATCCGATTTGGGGTGCAAGATAGTAAAAATGTACGATTGGGGGAAATGAGATTTTGAGGTATCGGTGCGAAAGTATTCACGAAACATCCCCAAAAGCACCATCCGATTAAAGTAGCTAGTTGGAGATCCAAGTCGTACCCAATGGCGGCTGCCGGTATCTCCCTTTCGGAAAACTTTGCCGTATCGCGATTTAAAGGAGTGCGGGTAGTGGCACATCAAACCATCACCAGCAGGCAGGCAAGTTGTGCTCGAAAAGGATCAAACGCGACCGCCACCATTCCCACCTGAATAGCTATAGTGTAGGCTGGCGCAAAAGCAGCCCCTCCCACCCTCACCGGGCAATTGCCAACAGCTCGCCAACACCCCTTAGCAGGGTAAGCACAAAAAAGGCACCTCAAAGATGCCCTTTCTGTAACCCATTCGGATGTACCTACGGCGCTACCTCGGATTTCGATCTGTAGAGCGAATCCTTTAGCAGCGGAGCTTTCCCAATGCTAAAGTAGCTAAAGCCCAGCTCGCCCATTTCGATCGAATCGTAAATGTTGCGGCCATCGAATATGGTGTTCCCCCGCATGAGCTTTTCTATCGCCTTAAAGTCGGGTAGCCGAAACTCGGGCCACTCGGTGAGAAGCATTAGCGCATCGGCATCAATAATTGCCTCGTAAGGCCCCTTGCAGTATTCAACCCTATCGCCAAAGTAGTGCCTTGCCTCCTTCATGGCCACCGGGTCGTACACCTTAACCTTAGCCCCATTCAGCAGCAGGTGCTCGATGATAACAATCGACGGAGCCTCGCGCATGTCATCGGTGTGGGGCTTAAACGACAGCCCCCAAATTCCAAAAATGCGGTTGGTTAAATCGCCGTCAAAAAAGTGGAACGCTTTCTGAAAGAGCTTATTTTTTTGCCGATCGTTTACATCCTCTACGGCTTGCAGTATGTCTAGCTTATGGTGATGCTCCTTACCCATTGTAATGAGCGCCTTAACATCTTTAGGAAAGCACGATCCGCCATATCCAATTCCGGGGTAGATAAACTTATTCCCGATACGGTTGTCGCTCCCAATACCCTTACGCACCGAGTTGATATCGGCACCAACAATTTCGCAAAGGTTCGCAATATCGTTCATAAAGCTGATCTTAGTTGCCAGCATGGCATTGGCGGCATACTTCGTCATTTCTGCCGATGGAATATCCATCATAATAATAGGATGGCCGTTAAGGACAAATGGGGAGTACAGCTTTCTCATTAAGCATGCGGCGGCATCAGATTCTACCCCAACAACAATGCGGTCGGGCTTCAAAAAGTCGTCGATAGCATTCCCCTCCTTCAAAAACTCAGGATTCGATACCACGTCGAAGCCAAAAGTTACCCCTCGCTTGGCAAACTCCTCGCGTAGCGCCTCGTTGACCTTTTTAGCGGTACCCACAGGAACCGTGCTTTTGGTAACCACGGCAAGGTAGCCTGCTGCATGCTGTCCTATTTCATGGGCAACCGCAAGCACATACTTTAGATCAGCACTGCCGTCCTCATCGGGCGGTGTACCAACAGCAATAAATACGACCTCGCACCCACTCAAATTATCCTGTAAGCTGGTCGAAAAATGAAGCCTACCCTTCGCTACATTACGCTCAACGAGCTGGTCTAAACCAGGCTCATAAATAGGGATAACGCCCTTTTTTAGCCCCTCTATTTTTTCGACGTTTACATCAATGCAGGTAACATCTACACCTGTCTCGGCAAAACAGGCGCCAGTAACCAATCCTACATATCCACTACCGACTATAGTGATCTTCATAGCTAAATAGATTGTTTGAAATTGGTAGACAATTTACAACTACTTTGGGGTAAATATCAACACTCTATAAGCCAAATATGCCCTAAACAGTATAAGTAGCAAAATCGGAAGGCAAAAAATGGAGATGAAACCCATATGTAGAAAAGAGATTCTGTTAAAATGTAATGTTCAGAAAAACAAAACGGTAAACATGGTTTGGTGATTTTAAATATAAGTTGTACTTTTGCAAGCCCCATAAAGTGGGGTTGGATCACAGTATTATTCAGGTATTAACCAAAAATTTACAGTAAAGTGGACGCACAAAGTTACAAGACTGTATCTGTCAACAAGATATCCGCTCAGAAAGAGTGGGTTTTGATAGATGCAACCGATCTAGTTGTGGGCCGCCTTGCTTCTCAAATTGCGAAAATTCTGAGAGGTAAGCACAAGCCTTCGTTTACCCCAAACTCTGATTGTGGCGACAACATTGTCATCATCAATGCAGAGAAAGTGCGCTTTACCGGTAAGAAACTTACCGATAAGGTCTACATTCGCCACACTGGCTATCCAGGTGGACAACGCTTCGCTACTCCAGCAGACATGCTTAAGCGCAAACCTTTTTTCATTATCGAAAAGGCTGTTAAGGGTATGCTACCAAAAAACCGCCTTGGCGCTGAGCTCTTCCGTAACCTACATGTATATGTTGGCGCAGAGCATCCACACGAGGCTCAACAACCAAAAGTTATCAACGTAAAAGAACTTAAGTAATGAGCATGGAAGTTGTTAACACACTAGGAAGAAGAAAAGCGGCTGTTGCCCGTATCTACATGACCCCTGGGAAGGGTGAGATTGTAATTAACAACAAGCCTCTTGAAGTTTATTTCTCTACAGGAATGCTTCAGTACACTGCTACCCAAGCACTATTACTTACCAACCTGCTTGGCAAGTACGATATCAAGGTTAACCTTGATGGAGGTGGTGTTAAGGGACAAGCTGAGGCACTTCGCCTTGCAATCTCTCGCGCACTTTGCGAAATTGACAACGAAAGCTACCGTCCGGTGCTTAAAGCAAATGGTCTTCTAACTCGCGACTCTCGTGTTGTTGAGCGTAAGAAACCAGGTCAACCAAAGGCTCGTAAGAGATTCCAGTTCAGCAAGCGTTAATATTTTTTCTTCCTATTTGTTGCAGTTTGGGTTCAAACCTACAAGACTACACCCGTTGTACTACTTGAGTGTTGCCCCGCTGCGAAAAACTGACGAGATCGAAACGCTACTCGCCAGTTGACGAAGAGGTTTTAAACAAAAGTAAAACACAAAGAAATGCCAAGAACAAATTTCAGCCAGCTCCTTGATGCTGGTGTTCACTTCGGTCACTTAAAGAGAAAGTGGAATCCTAAAATGGCTCCTTATATCTTTATGGAGCGTAACGGTATCCACGTTATTGACCTTCACAAGACCGTAGTTAAGCTCGATGAGGCGGCAAACGCCCTTAAGCAAATCGCAAAATCAGGCCGCAAGATTCTTTTCGTTGCTACTAAAAAGCAAGCTAAAGAAATCGTTGCGGAAAGAATAGGTTTAGTAAACATGCCATACGTTACCGAGCGCTGGCCCGGGGGTATGCTTACCAACTTCCCAACCATCCGTAAGGCGGTTAAGAAGATGTCTTCTCTAGAGAAGATGACCACTGATGGTACTTTTGACGCTCTTTCGAAGCGCGAAAGACTACAAATCACTCGCCAACGCGCGAAGCTCGAGAAGAACCTTGGATCGATTGCCGATCTAACCCGTCTTCCTGCTGCTATCTTCGTTGTTGACGTTCAAAAAGAAGCTAACGCCGTTCGTGAAGCTAAAAGGCTTAACATTCCTGTATTTGCAATGGTCGATACCTGCTGTGATCCAACACCAATCGACTATGTTATCCCTTCTAACGACGATGCGTCTAAATCTATCACTCTAATTATGGACGTGATTGCTGCTGCCATCCAAGAAGGCCTTGAAGAACGCAAGTTCGAAAAGGAAAAGGAAAAGGACGGTCAACCAGAAGTAACGTCTGATAAGCCAAGCAAAGTTAAGGCTAAGAAAGCTCCTGTAGCCAAAGAAGCCGATGCGGTTGCTCCTGTTGAAACCGTAACTCCTGCTGAAGCTCCTGCTAAAGAAGAAGAAAGCGCTGAATAATCTGTTATCAATAACCGATAAAAAAAATAAGAATGGCTATTACCGCAACCGATGTAGCTAAGCTACGTAAAATGACCGGTGCCGGAATGATGGACTGCAAAAAAGCACTCGAAGAAGCTGAAGGCGACTTCGAACGTGCGCAGGATCTTATCCGCGAAAGAGGTAAGCTTATCGCCAGCAAACGTGCTGACCGTGAAGCTACCGAAGGCGCAGTTATCGCGAAGACGACTGCCGATGGTAAGCGTGGTGCAGTCATCTGCCTAAACTGCGAAACCCACTTCGTTGCCAAAAATGCTGATTTCCTTGGCCTTGCTGAGAATATTCTCAACCTAGCTATCGAAAAACAACCTGCCACCCTAGAAGAACTTCTTGCTCTTGAGTTTGAAGGACAAACTATTGGCGAAGTTGTTACCATTAGATCTGGTGTTACTGGCGAAAAGTTAAGCGTATCGTACTATAGCAAGCTCGAAGATGGCTTTGTTGTACCTTACATCCACATGAATAACAAGCTAGCTACCTTGGTTTCTTTCTCGAAGCCAATTAACGCTGAAGTGGCTAAGGATATTGCAATGCAAGTTGCTGCTATGAGACCTGTTGCTATCGATAAGAGTTCGACTCCTGCCGAAGTAATAGAAAAGGAACTTCTAATCGCCAAAGAACAGCTTCGCCTAGAAGGCAAATCTGAAGAAATGGTTGAGAAGATTGCTCCTGGTAAGCTAAACAAGTTCTTTAAGGAGAACACCCTAATGTCTCAAGACTTCATTAAGGATGGCAAAATTAGCGTTGAAGCCTACCTTAAGAATGCTGATGCAGATGTTAAGGTTACCGGTTTCCAACGTTACTCGTTAAACGACTAATACTACTCGTTTACCTCATATTTAGGGCTGCAGCAATGCAGCCCTTTTTTGTACTAATACCCCACAAAAAAGCACGTAACAAAACCGTTACGTGCTTTTTTTAATCTTCTAATTAGAACGACCTAAGGTTTACTACCCTTGAAGTTTGGCTAACTGAGCCGTAAGTCTTTCAATTTCTGACGATTTCTTGTTATCTCTAATGTTGATAATCTCCACTGCTAATCTATCTAAATCATCGAATGAGTCTAGACTATTAATTAGTGAAAGGATGTTGTCAACTGGTGACTGGCGAGGTTTTCTACCTCTTTTGCCTTTTACCTTTTCAACAGGTTTCTTTACTTGTGTATCCATTTTGTTGAATTTAAAATGTAGTTCGGTAAATATAACAATTGAAATTTAATTACGGTTTTATTTCGTTATAAATAAATTAATACAAGCGCTAAATATTTTACTATTCACCACCAATAAACAAAACTTACGCCAACTCTATTTTTACTATTTCTCATCTTTCCGATTGACTTTTTGTTGGAATAGCCCTAATTTACTACTCTCAATTCAGGTAATCTATTTACCCCAAATTCGCTAAAAGGGTTTTACTTAAAACGATTTTAAAGTATGAAAACGCACAAGAAAAAGCTATCGTTTCAATCGAGATTTAAAACCTTCAAATTAGGATTTGAAGGTTTCGGTAACCTCATCGAGTTTGAACCAAATGTGTGGTTCGATCTTGCAGCTACTTTAATCGTTATAATTGCAGGTGTAGAGTTTGGCCTATCCTCTCTAGAATGGATCGTAGTTGTACTAACTATCGGTTTTGTTCTTGCAGTTGGCGCACCCAGCTTCGCCATAGAGATCTTGTCTTTGGTGCCAAATCCGGCCACCACTCCATTTAGCGACGTAGCCAAGAGTCTTTCAGCCACCGCCATCCTTTTAGCTAACATAATGGCCTTTATTATCGGTTTAATTATTTTTATCCCGAAGCTATTCCCGACAACCTAGCGGCAAAAAGATAAATGTTCTAGCCCATATCTCTCTTCGACGCAGGAATAGGGTATTAAAAAAGACAACCCAAACTTCACGAGTTAAGAAGAGACAGCACTACATAATTTGGGTATATACGGATGTCAGACATTCAAATAAGTAAGCAGACTTCGAACGACCATAGTAACCACGTGCTATTGCACCTCTAAAAAGCAGGACGCGAAGCAACCTAAAACCTAGTAGTATTGAAACCTTATGCAAAAAAAAGAGGTCATCCCAAATGGTGAATTTGGGATGACCTCCGTATTTGATATGGAGAAGAGAAATTATACTCCGTTGTTTCGAATTAAATAGGTAGCATCTAGTAAGGAAATAATAGCCGTTACAAATGTGTCACCCGTTTCCGCCACACATCTCCTTACTCCTATTCACTATGGTAAGTTTTTACAACCTTATAGCTGCCCCGTTAAAAATAGATCTACAACATCTTCACTAGGTAAAGACCTATTACGGCGCTACCGGCCATTCCATCCTTAAACTCGGCAAAGAGATGGTACGGACCCGTTTTGGTACAGTTAAAGTCAACGACTTCCATAATGGTATCGGTTGCTTCGATATAGTTGTTTAGTACAACCTTTGCGTTGTCGTATATTTTGAAAATCCCCTGCCCCTGCAAATCACGCGAGCTGACAATTACAAAACGGTACTGAACATTCTTGGTTAGCGCAACGGTATACTTGCTTTGAGGTGCAGGTGTACCCTGAAGCAGGTTAATTTTATAGTCGAGCGCGTAGGTAACCTTGCCGGCCTTATTGGCCTTCTTGCCGTTTATTTCCAACAGCTGCTCCTCCGATTGGGCAGAAGCCGTACTGGCTCCAATAATGCAAAGAAGAAGGCCTAAAACTGTCGCTAGAAGTATTTTTTTCATAACGCTATTCCTCCAATAGTTTGCTTCGCACCTTTTGAGTACGCGCGGTGATTTCGTCAATCTGCTGGTTGGTGATATTTATGACCGTTTTATCGTGCTGAATGACGGTATAAACTCCATTAATTTCTTTGTACTCGGGCTCACCTTCCTTTACGGTAATGGTGACATTTTTGTACACCTCATTGATATAGTCGAGCTGCTTTTTCATCTCGGCCATTTCCGGGTGATAGGTATATCCTTTAAGCACCTTTATGAGCAGCGCAATTAAGTTTTTCTGATCGCCAATGGCCTCCTTCAACCGACTTTTCTTGGTAAGCTTGTAGAATTGCGACATGTAGTGCATCCCCTCAACCCAAACACCAGTAACTATAGCAGCGCTAAGGCTACTTCTCTGTGTTTTGCGAAGGTACTGGTCGATGCGGTTCATACTTTTACGCGAGATAAATATCAGCGAGTCGACGTTTTCGTTATTATTAGCCAACCGTTTTAAGGTGCTATAGTCGAAGAATTGACCAACCTTTAGCTCATCGGCAAGTCCTTTTACCGTCGAAATATAGCTCAGTACATGCGATGTTTTCCCGTAAAAGTTAAGGTAACCCAAGTCGGCTCCGTAAATACCTAGGGCAGCAGCCTGCGAGTAGCTGCTGTTAAAGCGGTCTACATCGTCATTGGGAGCCAGCAGGGTACTGTTAAACGGAATGCCCAAGCTTTTCAGCATGGCGATAGTTTCAATGGGCGATCCAAGGTTTTCGACCATATGGTCTACCATATCCTTGGTTTGATCCAACGCCTGCTCGCTATTGGTCGTATCGGCCGAGACCAGCGAATCGGGCATGTCGAATTCATTTTTTGCCTTTTTTGCCGTGTCCGACATACAGGAGTATAGCAGAACGGAAAGCATCAGGAGGAAGCCAACTCTTTTAATTATTCCCATTAATTTTCGGCTTTACGATTCAGTTTTAATAATGCTAGTCGAGAAGGGAACGAAAATAGCAATTTTTTTAATAGCTCAAAGTAAAGTGCCATAAAAAGAGCAAATGACATCAGCCAAATGATAAAAACGTTGAACCAGTAGGTATCGATGTACGCTCCGGCAAAGTATTTCTTTGGTGCTAGGAAATGCGAACGGAAATCGAGATACCCCTGAGGATCCGGATCCTTAAAAATTGGCTCATACTGCTGAATGAGCTCATCGCCAAACTGGAGAATCTTATTCTTTTCAAACGGACGCTTCACCAAATCAGTGATGCTTTCGTTGTGGTACTGCGATCGAAGATCGTTGTATACGGCCTCATTCTTACTTACCATCCAACCGCGTATAGCCTCCTTCTTGCTGTTGTACTTGGCAAACACCTTACCGTAGTAATTTGCTAGCAACTCGGTATAGTCGTAGGCCGCCTTATTTACAGTAGGGCTATACCTCAATAAGGTTAACTTATCCATATCGGAAAACCTCACTTCTGGTACAGCATCTGCTTCTAGGATAAATGCACGACGGAGTACTGCGAGGTTATCCTCCAGTAGTGCCTTGCTTTGCGCCGACGAGAATGTCTTTAACGCTTCGCCATTTTGGTCGAGACGCTTTTGGAGTTCGGGTATGTAGGAAACAAGTTTGTAGTTGGTCTTACTCTCCTCCTTCTCCACATCGTAGAAATATTTTTCGAACTGGTTATCCTTAAACTGCGCGACCACCAACGCTTCGTAGCCCCATTTGGTAGCCATTAAATCGGCAATAATAGGAACACGATCGGTGCTGCTGATGCTACGGTTCAACTTCTCGAAAGTAAACATGGCGCCGCTAAGCATCATCATAGGAATCATCAAAAGCGGGATAACAATATAGATGGTAACCACCGAGTTAAATGTCGCCGAGATGTTTAGTCCTAAAAGGTTCGCAAACACGGAGGTAGAAAACAACACCAGCCAGTAAGCAAAGTACATATCGTGTATACCCAAAATGGTATTGGCAATTAGAACAAACAGTATAGTTTGAACCGCCGATAGGGTAAGTAATATCAGAGTTTTGGACAGCAGGTAGCTAAGCCTGCTGAGGTTAAGGAACGACTCCCGCTTGAGTATTTTTTGATCGCGAAAAATCTCCTCGGCGCTTAGGGTTAATCCCACAAAAAGCGCCACAATTATGGACATAAAGATGAAAATCGGAATATTCTCGTTGTCCTTAAAGATGTAAATATCCGACTTCGGATTGGCAATATAGCGGGTTACGTAGGCCAGCACAAAACCGAGAATAGGCATCTCTAGCAGGTTGAGCACTACGTACTGCACGTTGCTAATCTTACTTCTAAAATCGCGCATCGTATAAATGGCAAACTGCCGAATACGCGAAGGTATCTTAAGAGCCGACGGTGGGGCGTCGTTAACGGTTTCCACCTTAGGCATTTTAATAGTCTCCTTGTAGTGCTCTTCCCACTTGGGCGGCGACACCTTTCGGAGCGTGGTGTATCGGCCAAATTCGTCGACCACCTTAGCCTCTACGATGTTAAATATCAGTTCAGGGTTAACGTTACCACATGCTGGGCATTCCCCAATATCGCTGTTGATTTGCGCATCGCGGTGCTTAAAATACATTACCGCCTCGACTGGATTCCCCTGGTAAATAAGGTAGCCTCCTGTATCGAGGATTAGCATATTGTCGAACATCTTATAGATATCCGACGATGGCTGGTGAATAACCACGAACACCACCTTGCCCTTTAGGGCAAGCTCGCGCAGAAGGTCCATCACATTTTCAGAATCTCGCGACGAGAGTCCCGAAGTTGGTTCATCGACGAAAAGAATGGATGGCTCGCGAATTAACTCCAAGGCAATATTTAGGCGCTTGCGTTGCCCTCCACTAATCATCTTGTTAAGCGGGCTGCCGACCTTCAAATCCTTTTGGTCGATAAGACCAAGAAGAAGGAGTGTTTTGTCAACCAGCTCGCGAACCTCGGCATCGCTTTTATCCTTAAAACAAAGCTTCGCGTTGTAGTAGAGGTTTTCGAAAACGGTAAGCTCCTCGATAAGCAGATCATCTTGCGGAATGAACCCAATGATGCCTTTCAAATCAGCACTTTGTGAATGCAGATTTATTCCGTTTATCAAAACTTCTCCCCCAGTGGGCTTTTCGATACCTGAAAGTACATTGAGCAGGGTTGTTTTACCTGCCCCGCTGGCTCCCATAATACCGATTAGCTTACCCTGCTCTTCGGCAAACGAAATATCCCGAAGGCCAAGGTTGCCAGTTTTAAACTGGTACCTTATATTCTTAACCTCATAAGAAAGTCGCGTATAGTTCTCGTCGGCTTTAAAGCGAGCGAGCACATCAGAATAGTAGATAGGCTTTGCCTTTGCCGGGCGAATGGTAGATCCGTTGGCAAAAAGGTAAATTCGCTTATTGTTAATAGGAAGTCCATTCAGGAAAATATCATCAAACCCTGTATACTTCAAAAAGTAGAGTTCTGCTGACTTAATCTGAAGGATGGCAATGACACCCGACAACCCCTCCGAAATAATCTGCTTACCCTGAGTTTTTATGGCACTGCTATGGACAGTTAGAACCTCGGGCAAGTCAAGTTGATCGGGGGTGTTGCTAAGTACAAAATCCTCAATTTCTTTAAACTCCTCCTTAGAAAGGTTGAAAACTTCGGCGACAGTATTGATAATAGCCATGCGCTGCTCCGAGAAGCGACCCTCAGAGTTAACCAGCTCGAATAGGCGAACGAGCACGACAATCTTTTGTCGTTGCGTAAGGGTTTTATTAATTTTCTTGCAGATGCCAAGGATCCGTACTGAATCCTTACCCGACGTTAGCCGGCTTTTCTTTACCTCTTTCTCCTCGTCGCCACCAGCTTCTAAAAACCCGGCATGCTTGTCGAAAAGATTAAGGTACTCCTTAACAACATCCTCATTGAGCTGCTGAATAAGGAAGTTTTGAACATACTCCCTCTCCTTACGCTCTAATCCCTCATCTTGCTTTACAATAAGGGCAAAGAGCTGCATCAGCGCTCTTAATATTTCCTCGCTCATATTATCAGGTTATCGCCAGCTTGTTCTCAATCTTATTATTATAGCGAATATGCTTCCATTTCGAAAGGTACATCAACTATATCAGCATACTCCTCACCAGCTTCCTGCATATCCTCGTCATCGTCTGGATAGCACCAGCGAATGCTAACATCCGCACCATCTTCCTTCATATGCTCAAAGCGCATAAGAATATCAAGAAGAAGTTTCGATGATGCCGTATTGAAGTACACTAGCTTAAAGCTAAAAATAGTTTTTGGATTTGGATTTTGGGCATACTCGTCGAGCCAGTTAAGAATAGACTCGTAGAAAGCACTCACGTCTTCAGGAAGCGAACGTCCAGAGATTTCAAAAATCTCATTATTTGCATCCAGAATTACATTAGGCGTATCGTCTGTTCCAAGTATTTTGATTGTTTCCATGTCGCTAAATATGATAAAAGCTTTATTAGTCTCTTGTTATGGTTGATGTTAGTACGAAGAAATGGGTTAACCCATCTACAGGAAGAAGATGGTAATCGAGCTTATTACCTGTTTTTCTGGCAATATCGATAAAACCTAAACCTGCGCCTCCTTTTTCAGAAAGACTTCCCTTTTGCATTTGCTCTTTATGCAACGCTTTCAGTCCATCCTTATCTAAAGAGTTAATGTGATCAAGCATGGTAGTTAACTCTTCAATTTTATCATTCTCAACAATATTCCCAGTGGTAACATGGTAGTTATTATCTCCTTTGCTTACCATGAACAGCCCCCTTGATGCAAACACGTCGTTTTCAAACCTTGGAACATCGGCATGCTTACTAATATTCTGAAGACATTCCACCATCACATGGAAAACCTTTTTTTGTACCGAATTTGACTCTTCACCCTTTAGCATATTGGTTTCAGCCATAGTGGTAAAAGCCTTGGTAATCTGATGGGTAATTTCACCCTCGTACACTAAAGATATCTCATGAGCTTTCATCGACTTGTAAAAATCGTAGATGAACTCTATGTATCCCCTAACATTCTTATTGTCCATAGCTTATTAATTTAGCTTGTGTCTAATTAAAATTCAATTCCAATTAGTAGTATGTCGTCTATTTGCTTGTTTGATCCTTTATATGACTCAAAATCCTTACTAAAAAGTGTCTGGTAGTCACTCATCGAATTCTCTGGATTTGCCGATATATGCTCCCTTATGCGAGCGGCTGAATACTTTTTCCCATCTGGGCCACCAACCTGATCGGGTAATCCATCAGAAAAAATAAATATCTTATCACTTGGTAAAATATTTACGATATGATTAGTAAATGGCTGCTCTGCCTTCTTTACCGAAGGAATACCTCCAATTGCCCTACGCTCTCCTTTAAACTCCTGCAGCTGATTATCGCGAAGTAGGTATAACGGACGGTGTGCACCAGCATACTCGAGAATGTTTTCCTTGAGATTAATCTTGCATAGAGCAATATCCATTCCATCACGAGCATCTGCACCAACCCTATCCTGTTTAAGAGTAGTTCGAACCTCACTATGCAGGGCATCAAGTACCTCGCCAGCACTTAGGGTTCTATCCTTATCTACCGTATTATTCAAAATAAAATATCCAATAAAAGATAGAAGTGCTCCTGGCACTCCGTGACCGGTACAGTCTACTGCTGCTAAAAAAAGAGTATCCTGATCCTTTACAAACATCCAAGGAAAGTCACCACTAACCACATCACGTGGCAGGTAGAACATAAACGAGTTGGGTAAAAACTTACGAAGCAACTTATTGTCCGGAAGTATTGAACTTTGAATGCGTTGTGCATAGTTAATACTTTCGGTAATACTGCGATTTTTCTCCTGAACTTCCGACTCAATTCGCTTAGCCTCAGTGATATCATGAGACACAAATAAAATAGTCTCAAGTTCATTTTCGTTAAACTCAGGAATTGCGACAATGTGCATAATAGTTTTCCCAGAGATCGACTCAAAGGTAATCTCCTCCTCGACCTGCTGCCTCGTTTCGCTAATGATGCTAATAGACTCCATAAAGAATTTCACCAAAGAATCGGGCATATTGCTCGAATTTATGGTTTGATTCTGTATTTGTTTGACATCGATATCGAAATAAGACTTAACAGTAGGATTAATATAAAACACCTGCCCCATAGTACTCAGACGTAAGATAAGGTCAGGTGAATTTTCTGACAGAGCCTGCATTTTACTCTTCATACGCTCTTCCTTCTCAGCACGCTTACGCTCGGTAATATCCTGCATATTAAGGATAATTCCACTAATTGCAGAATCATGAATAAGGTTACGGCCAGTCACCTCAAGATAGATCTTATCGCCATTCTTCTTCATAAAGGTGTACTGAATTGTACAACTTTGTTCAGAATTATAAAGCAAATTTTGAAACATCTCATCGAGGCTTACCTCTCCCTTTTTCGTAAGGCGCTGCTTATCCATCCCTTCTATCATCTCTTCGGGTGTGAAACCTAAAATAGAGGTAACAGATGGACTTATATAGCTTAATTCAAGATCTTTATTGTAGATAGATATTACTTCAGATGCATTTTCTAGTAGCGAATGAAGCTTCTTTTGTACGTTTTCAACCTCTGTAATTTGCGATTCCAATCGGGTATTCGTCTTTTCGAGTTCCTCCTGAGTAGCCATCATTTCTTCAGCATTCTGACGCAACTCTTCCTCGTTTTCACGAAGTTCCTCAGTCATACCCTGCGACTCGAGAAGAAGCCTTGCAGTACGCTCGTTTACACTGATATTAAAAATAGTACGCGCAATTATCTCGGCTAAATCTTTGAAAAATCTAATGGTTAGCGGTGGCATTTCGTTTATTGAAGCAAACTCCAATATACCATATAACTTTTCGTCGGTAATTAAGGGGATAATGATAAAACTATGAGGTTTTTGCTCTCCTAAAATTCCTGATGTAATGGTAATATAATCCTCAGGTATCTCAGTTCGGTAAACAATGTCCTTCTCATAAGCACATTGCCCGATTAGCCCTTCCCCAATTTTAAATTCTTGGTGAACATACTTCCTACGATTGTAGGCATACGACGCAAGATTGGTGATAACTTTTCTTTCTTCGTCATAGAAGTAGAAAGAACCTTGAACCACTTTTGAGTATTTAACAAGGCTAACAAGCACTTCGTAAGCAAGCACTTCTAGTTTGTTATTAATACGAAGTATGTTCGATATTTCCTCTTTACCTTCGGCAATCCAATTTTCTTCGACCTCCTTGTTGGTGTTTTTCAAAAGATTGTCACGCATCAAAATCAACGATTTGGCAAGCACATCGTCTTCTTTGCTAGCAATTTCTATATTAAAATTCCCCTCTCCAATTTGTTTTGCAAAAATAGCATTCCGATTTATAGTATCTCTTTTAAGAGTTAACTCATCCTCAAGGTTTCCTATTTTTTCTTTATGTTCTTTTAGGAACAAAATAGCTCCAGCCGCAAAAATAAATGGGATAATATCAATAATCCATATAACAGGTATTCCGCTATGTATTGCAGCAATAGAAGCAAGTGATGCAGGGTACCCTTTACTAACAATGGCAATCATCCAAGCTACTAAAGGGAAAAACATTAACCCAGTGGTATAAACCACAAAGCGTTTTTTGTTTCTAGTCAGAGTCAGTATTGTAGAATTTTCGTCCATCGCTATGCTAGTTGTTTTGAAGGAATTTTGTCTCCAATAGCGTCGCAAAAAATGCCAATAATTTCAAGCTTCTGTATAGAAGGTTTCGACAAAAAGGCAAGTTCTAGTATGGCTATCGTTTTACCATTATGAACTACGGGGTATATTGAAAGAGCGCGTGGGCTAGATTTACCCAACCCCGATACGATTGAAACAAAATTATCTGGAATCGATTCGAGTAGTACAGGCTGTCTATCTTTTGCCGCCTGTCCGTTAATGCCTTCTCCTATATTAAACCCCTCAAGTTCTCTCTCGGTATAGTATGCAAACTTTGCTGTGGGTACAAAGTAACTCTCATTTTTGTTATCGGCTACAAAGAAGAGCCCATGAGCAAACGACACCTCCTTCGCTAACTTTATTAAAATATCCTCAGCCACCATTGATAACCCATTTTCGAAATTTATGCTACCTACAACTTTTTTAGCAGCCTCACTAGCCGAAGCAACCTCAACTTTATGATCTGCATCTGTAATTTCAGTGCTAATATTTAGCGAATAGGAAAGCGTCTCAATCCTTTCTGTAAGTTTGACAACATGGTCACCCTGAAATTGAATAAGAGCAAACAAAAGCGTACCGAATAGAAGCGACAATGCCAAACAAATATAACCATACCAAGGGGTAGTATCCCTAAGTATAGAGTTGTGAATAAAGGCAAATGCAGCGAATCCGAACAGCAATAATCCCGCTACAAGTAAATTTGCCGCAATTTTCATAGTTGTACTATTTATACTTCAGCAAAAGCTGAATAATTTGGTTTGTATTAAGTACCATATCTGCTTTCGTAAGCCTTAAAGATGCCTCTGTCATCGTGCTTACTTGACACTCTTTAGGATCTTGCACCACGCAAAATCCCCCAAAATCTTTTATCCTCTTCAATCCGTAAGCTCCATCTTTATTAGCACCCGAAAGAATAATACCTAACAACTTATCTCTATAAGTTTGAGCGGCACTAATAAAGGACAAATCTATCGATGGTCGTGAATGATTAACAGGTTCCTCTGTCGAAAGCGCAATTCTATTTCCTAAATCAATATACATATGATAGTTGGCAGGTGCTAAGTATGCTTTACCTGGCTTAATAGCCTCCTTATCTTCAGGTTCAATAACAGAAATTCCCGATTTAATAGAGAGAGCCTCTACGAAACCAGAGCGAACATGTTTTAGCCTATGCAGACAAAGAATTATGGGAAGCGGGTAGTTAGCCGGGAGAGCATGAAGAATCTTCGTGATCACCTGAAAGCTCCCCGCAGAGCCACCAATTATTATTGCTTTATACATCGACTATCCTATTTTTCGTTTATAAACCTTTTCGGAACTGTTCACATTTATGAAACTACTTCCACAAGCGAGATGCTCCAGGTTTTCTTTTATCCCTACAGCCAAAAATCCACCAGCATTTAAGTTGCTCCGTAAGTGGCTAACAACCCTCTCTTCTTGACTAATATTCATATATATAAGCTGGTTTCTGAAGAGTATAAGGTTACACCCGCTAACTGAGCTATCAAAATTAGCATTTTGTTTAACAAATACCACATCTCGAATCAACTCTGTTTTAAATAGAAGAGATCCATCTGAAGTTGGCTGAAAATAGGTATTAAAAATAGTCTTTCCCTGGAATCGTTGGTAGTTTGCCTCGTTAACTTCCTTCTTTTTAGGATCTATACGCCCTTCTTTTATTTTCTCAGTAACTAAGTCTGAGTAATCTGGAGCATAAATTTTTGCTCTGTCAAGAAGGTTAACTTCCTTCAAAGTAATAACTAGAGAGTAAAGTTCCTCTCCACTATCCCAAGATGGAATCCATATTTTGATAGGTGATATACTTTTAGATAACTCTGGCAAAATCATCTCTTTTAAATACCTCCACACCGAGGGATCTCGAAACATTTCAGTAGAAGCAGGAATGAAATCGGCCAAAAATTGGTTGAAATAGCTTTTATCTTGTGAGAACTTGCGCATTATTGCTTCTGCATCGCGAATTCCATGAAGTTGCAATATATGCTCGAACCTTCGTTTTAAGAAAGTAATAGAGTACTCTCTAAAATCCCATCCATGAGTTTCAAGAATGAATTTGAGAATGTTACGCGTTTCAACTATACCTATTTCTGCTGCCATAATTTTGACTATTTTTTTGTATAGAATGATCCGTTCTTCTCGAATCTCGGAGCCCACGGGCCAAGTATTGCTTCGTGCGCACCAAGGACAAGACACCCTTTGGGATACAAGTTTTGATGAAATAAATTAAAAACTGAATTCTGAAGATTGTTATTAAAATAGATGATCACATTCCTACAAAAAATGATATCAAACTTAGCATACACAAAAGTTCCATCATTTACCAAATCGTGCTTACGGTAAAAAGGTATTTCGATGTACTCTTTTTTTATCGAAATCGTATCTTTTGCCTTATCAATTACAAAATATTTCTCGTGCGGCACATCCAATACTTCTTCGTAATTAAGGGGATTATGCTTCATCACCTGATCGAAATTATCGAGATAACCAATGTTAAACCGATACTTGTACTGTCCTTTTCGAGCAACATCAAGCACGTCGTTGTTAATATCGGTAGCTACAATTTTAGCTTTATCTAGCAACCCCATTTCGTTCAGTAATATTATCATCGAATAAACCTCTTGCCCAGTGGAGCAGCCGGCATGCCAAATATTTATCGTTTTATTACTCTTGAATCGTGGCAATATACGGTGTTTCAACAACTGCCACATTTGAGGATCGCGGAAAAGTTCGGTGGTGTTTACAGTAATATCTTTCATCACCTTCTCTGCGAAAATCTTGTCGTTCTTTACATTGGTAATAAAGTGATTGAAAGGTAATTTAGAGTCATCTAAAACTTTTTGCAGCCTTCTTTTAAGCGACTTGTCTGAATAATCACTTAGATCATACCCCCCGCTATCCTTCAAAGTTCCAATAAAGCTAACTAATTCTCCGTCTGATACATTCATAAAACTGTCCTATTCCAAACCGCCAATTAAGGTGGTGTTCCCCGGTTATTATTCGAGTTAAAAGTAACCATTTGTTTGCAAAATCAAACTAGTTAACTGTAAATTAAAAGTATTGCCAAATTTTGTAATCTTTTTCTTTACAGGCTTTTCGACAAATCATTTCATCTTTCTTGATTGTCAATTTTCGTTCCGGGATACTGCTACTTAAGTACTAATTCCACCTTTACAGGTTGATGGTCGGAGCAGCTGAAACCGTTTGGCAACACATGTACATCCAAGAGTTCCACATTAGGCGAAAACAAAAAGAAATCAATTGTCGTAGTCATAGTTTTCCCTTCAACATAAGGCTGATTCAAGAAGCGATTTGAACTTATTTTTCCATCCCAAGCCAAATGCCACCCCTTAGGGAAAAAGTTTTTCGGAATTTGGCTAGGTCTAAAATGTCTTAATGCTTCGGGGTCTGCATTTATTTGCTTATAACCTGTTGGATTTTGATTCCAATCGCCTCCAACAACTACCCAGTTACCTTTACGATATTCTGCAACAACAAACTTCCGAAGCAGGCCCAACTCTAGCATGCGAAGTGTGCCATCATCATAAGCAGAATTGTGGGTATTAACCAAAACAAGCTCACGTCCAGATTTGGTGACAAACCTTGTTTCTATGAAACACCTTTTGGGCATAAACAACCCTTCAGGCCATGGATGCCTGTCTGGATAGCTATGCCGAATCGATTGCGTGGGGATCGGCTTTGTTAAAGTTAATAATCCTGAATTAATTTTGCCCAGAGGATTAAAAAGTGGCATCGGCACGAGTTCAACAACATAGTTAGTCGCAAAATATTTTTGAAACTTTACCAATGTCCCACCCAGCTCATCCACCTGATTAATATTGTAACTTCGTTTCGATTTCAGATCAACTTCCTGAAGCAGCATAAAGTCTACAGCACTATTATCCGAAAGAGTCTTAGCTATCGCGACCATATTAGAAACCGTAATTTCCTGAGATGTGCGCATCCGTTTTCCTCCATCATAAAAAAAGTCCATATCTTTTCCCAACCCACAATATCCTATATTCCAAGTTAGAATAGAAATAGTATCCTTGCTAAGTAGAGTTGCAGAATTACTAGTAAAGAACCTTTCCTCCTGCTTAAAGTTTGGTAGTGTTTTCTCTGAATAGTATAAAAAAGTCGATGCAATAAGCATCATTACAGCCAGAAAAAGTAGCGAATACTTTAAAAGTAACTTCATGTAAAATAGTGTGCTTAAAAGTCAAACTCCCGATGTCTTAAATAAAGCAATTTAAGTTTGCAATATCAAAAGATAAAAAGTTAAAAACATGGACACTGTAATAACATTCTGTTATCTTTGATAATGCAACTTAAATTAACCACTCGAAACACTGTAAATGAAAATTGGAGTTATTGATATTTTAGGCATGGAAGTAAGTATCGTCAGGGTATTAGTGGAACATTTCCATAATACTACAGATCTAATTCCGCTAGACTCTCCAATTGAAAGCCATTACAACCTTATAATTATCCCGCCAAGCACGCTCTATTGCGATAGTGAAGAACTTAAACAACGAATAGACCAAAGCAAACTTTACGAAAATCTACGAAACTACTCCGATGCCGGTGGTTTTATTGTTGGGATACAAAGCGGATTTCAAATACTTTGTACGGCTGGACTACTTATGGGCAAGTTTGTTCATTCCTCTAATACAACATTAGTAAGTAAGTTGGTGAATGTAAAGTCAGAATTTAAGCGTTCACCTCTCACCTACCTTGTCGATTTCGATAATCCTTTACGCCTTTACCTATCTCACTCACTTGGTTACTACCGCATAAAAGATGAAGTAGTACCAAAACTTCAGCTAAAAGGGCAAATTTATATGAAATATTGCGACGGGCGAGGTTACATATCGTAGGAAAGCTAT
>CAXYUU010000015.1:0-19581 GCA_964292015.1 uncultured Acetobacteroides sp. | reverse complement strand
CAATAGTTCATTCCTATTACTTAAACCAGCTCCCCCATATTTTCCGGCAGCATTAAGACCATTTAGCAGAGCCAGCTGTTAACCATGGTAAAACCAACCGCCACAACCATGAACCTGCATAAATTCATTGCCAAAGCGCTACTTATTACGGCCATTTTTGCCGTAATCTGGATTGCTGTCGGCTTTATCTTCATGAAAAGGGCGATCGTCGACTACCAAACCCGCATACCCGACAGCAGCTTTAACGCCATTGCCAAAACCCGGTGCTTTAATGTCGAAAGGTTCAGCCACCTTAAACGGAGAGACATCGTTGTGGCATCGAAAAAAGACGGCAGCCTACTTACAGCAACGCTTATTTACAACCCCAAACCATCTGGCACAACCATCATCTACTGTCACGGGATAACCACCACGGGGTGGGATGTACTAAGAGGTGGCCGCCTCGACTCGCTCCTCAACCGAGGCTTCAACATCCTCACCTTCGACCAGCGAGCGCACGGACAAAGCGAGGGCGACTATCCTACCTACGGCTTTCTCGAAAAGTACGACCTCGACCAGTGGGTCGATACCGTTGCGGCCACCTTTCCCAACGGCACCATTGGCGTCGAAGGTATTTCGATGGGTGCCGCAACGGCTGTGCTTCATGCCGCCGAAGTTAACCCCGACAAGGAGAGCACAAAAAAGGTATCCTTCTACATCTTCGACAGCCCCTACTCCGACCTCGAAAGGCTGCTGGCCTACCGCCTCAACAAGGACTACAACCTACCCAACATCAAGCTAAACCTCCTCAACCTGCCCATTGGCGATTTCGATATCGCCAAGGTATCGCCCGTAAAGGTAGCCGGCCGAATCAATGTCCCCGTACTATTCATTCACGGCCTTGCCGACGACTATATTCCGGCCAACATGACCAGGGAGCTATACCAAGCGGTTCGTTCTAAAAAGATGATGCTGCTCTTTCCCAAGGTAGGCCATGCCGAAGCCATTTACGCCCACACCTCCTACTGGCAAGCACACGATCGTTTCGTATACACCATCGTCAAAATCGGAAGAAGGAAGGAGTAACCCTCTACCTCCACGTGTTGTAGCATCAAAAAAGAACGTATATATTGTACCCACCAACAGCCGAGCCTTAGGCGGTTGCAAATACGCATAACCACTACTACAACACATATCCCATGGAAGAAAAAAACATCGAGACAATGGAAATCAGCGGACGAACGCTAAAGGAGCTATGGATCGCCGCCAAGTGGGCAAAGCTGCTGGCCATCATTACCGTTGTTACCTACTTTATAATGATACTCCTGTCCATATTTAGCGGCATCATATTTACCCTATTCGCATCCATGATTCCCTTTGGCGGCTTCTTCCTCACCATAACCTACATCCTGGTCTACAGCCTGTCGATGCTCATCCCGGGCATCCTACTCTACAACTTTGCCAGCCACACCCAGCAGGCCATCCTCAAAAACGACGACGACCTAGCCACCAATGGCTTTAAAAGGCTACGCCAGCTATTTCAGTATTCCGGGATACTAACCATTAGCGTAGTTATACTACTCGTAGTTGCCATTATTGTTCTCGTCGCAGCATCCACCTTCTAGTAACCGCATCATTCCAAATAGATTTGCTACCTTTGTTCGCTTTTAGTTTAAATTGATGAGTAAAGGAAAAGTTGTAGTTGGACTTTCGGGCGGCGTAGATTCTAGTGTGGCCGCTTACCTGCTGAAGGAGCAGGGGTATGAGGTTATTGGAATGTACATGCAAAACTGGCACGACACCACTGGCACGCTCGAGGGCGACTGCCCGTGGAAGGACGACCAGATGATTGCCGAGATGGTGGCCAAAAAGCTCGACATCCCTTTTATATATATCGACCTAAGCAGCACCTACACCGAACGGGTGGTAAACTACATGTTTGCCGAATACGAACGGGGTAGAACGCCCAATCCCGATGTGCTTTGCAACAGCGAAATTAAGTTCGAGGCCTTCCTAAAGGCTGCCGTAGAGCAAGGTGCCGACTATCTGGCAACCGGTCACTACTGTCGCAAGGATACCATCGCGGTAAACGGAGTAACCACCTACCGACTACTTGCCGGATCGGATCCCAACAAGGATCAAAGCTACTTCCTCTGCCAGCTCTCGCAGGAGCAGCTAACCAAGGCGCTATTCCCTATTGGGCACCTCCTAAAACCCGAAGTTCGCCGAATTGCTACCGAGCTAGACCTACCTACTGCCGAGAAAAAAGACTCGCAAGGCCTTTGCTTCGTTGGCAAAATCGACCTGCCCATATTCCTACAGCAAAAGCTGGCAACCAAACCCGGCATCACCGTCGAAATCGACAGCTCGTTTTACGATAAGCTGCCCGAACGCACCACGCTACAGGATATGGCCCGCCCCTATTTCTACCACATGAACAGCGGCAAGAAGGTGGGCACCCACAATGGAGCGCACTTCTTTACGATTGGCCAGCGAAAGGGAATTAATGTAGGAGGCAAGGCTTTCCCCCTATTTGTTATCGAGGTGGATGTCGAAAATAACATTCTGTATGTAGGCCAAGGGCACGATCATCCAGGGCTCAACCGCAAAGGATTGCTCGTTATGCCAGACGAAATACATGCAGTTCGTCCCGATTTGGCAATGAGTATCGGAGAAGAGCGTCGTTACAAGGTGCGTATTCGTTACCGTCAACCTCTGCAAGATGCCACGCTGTACAGAACAGAAGAGGGTCTGTACATCATATTCGACCAGCTTCAACGAGGTATTACCGCAGGACAATTTGCCGCTTGGTACGATGGCGAAGAGCTCGTTGGCTCTGGCGTAATTGCCGAATAAGCCCCACCTAGCCACACTACAGCATTCATTCAGAAAATAATTCAGATCAGCACTCCTGCATAAGATGCAGGAGTGATATTTACTATAAACCTACCAACGACTCAGCCCCCAACAGGGAGGCGGGTTTTCCCACATCAATGATCCTACTTTTCGTAACATCAACCCCCTCTATAAAATGGGTTTGTGCCAAGTGCAGGTAAAGATCGACAATGGAGAACTTCCCATCAAACCCATCCATCAGATCGAAAATTGCTGGATTAACCACGTGAATGCCATTAAAGGCAAAAGGAAGGTAGGTATCGCCTACACGTGCAATTTTTTGCTGGTTCGTTTTCAAGTTCTTCCACCCAGCGAGTTGCATCTTACTATCGAATAAGAAGTATCGCGACGACATTCGATGGCTTACCGCCAACGAAACTAAAGCCCCGCTATCAGCATTCTGTTTTACCAATTCACCAAGGTCAATATTGCTAATGATATCGACATTATGAATGAGAAACGGCCTTCCATCGTTAAAAAACGAGGCTACATTTTTCAGTCCACCTCCGGTATCCAGCAGCAGCTCACGCTCGTCCGAAACCGTTATACTTATTCCAAAATTCTCTTTCGATGCAACAAACTCCTCCACCTTATCGGCAAAGTGGTGTACGTTAATAATGACATCCGTAACCCCAAACGATTTAAGCCGCTCAACAACATGCTCCAGAAGTGGTTTCCCGGCAAGCAATACCAGCGCTTTAGGCTTATCGTCGGTAAACGGTTTGAGTCGAGTTCCCAAACCAGCACAAAATATCATTGCCTTCATTTGTACATCTATTTAAAGGAAAATTACTACACTAAAAATCTTCGAATATTCTGCTCGCGATGCGTTAAAACAACCCTAACATCCGGATACTTTTCTTTTATATACTTGGCACAACGCTCTGCCGAATAAACCGAGCGATGCTGCCCTCCTGTACAGCCAAAGCTAACCATCAGGTGGTTAAAGCTACGGCTGATATACTTAGCAACGGCCTTATCAACCAACCCTAACGAGTCATCAAGAAACTCTTGCATCTCCTCATTTACATCAAGATGCTCAATAACCTCGGCATCCATTCCTGTAAGCATCTTCAACGCCTCTTCCCGTCCTGGATTGTGTATGGCACGACAATCAAAGACAAAGCCACCTCCATTTCCCGAAAAATCGTCGGGTATGCCCTTTCTGTACGAAAAGCTGGTTACCGAAACGGTTAGCTTATCGGCAGGTAAATCCATTTCGTACTTACACGCCTGCTCCGAGAGCTTTTTACACACCTCAATCAGGTAGCTACATTCGAATGGATAGGTTGTATTGATTACCGCTCTTAAATTTTTAAGCGCAGGCGCAATACTTTGCAGGAAGTGAACCTTCTTTTCAAAAAAGCCCCTAAAACCATACGTTCCTAACACCTGTAACGTTCTAAAAAGCACAAAGGTGTTAATGCTGGTTTCCACCTGAGTAGTATCCACCCCATAATTACGAAGCGTTTCGTAGTAGTGGTTTAGATACTTAGTTCTTACCTCATCACTAAAGTTCGCCTTCGCTTGGTATAAAAACGAAACGATATCGTAGCCAAGCGGACCTAGTCGCGCACCCTGAAAGTCTATATAGTAAGGATTGTCATTATTCACCATCATGTTCCTCGACTGAAAATCGCGGTAAAGCAAGAAGTTGCTATCCAACGAGCAGAGGTAGTTGGCCATATTTTCGAATGAGTCTTCGAGAAATAACTCGTCGAACTGAACACTGGTGCACTTAAGAAAGCTGTACTTAAAGTAGTTTAGATCCCAAAGAATCGAACGCTTATCCATTTGTTGAATGGAGTAAAATCTACTAGGATCAATACCTTTTACACCCTCTATTTCAATTTTAACCAAATCCTCAACAACCTTTATCATCAGGTCATCGGTCGACGAACTCCCCTCCATCAACAGGTCGAAAAGCGAAATATCTCCCAAATCGGTTTGAATGTAGGCTAACCTATCGTCCGATACGGCCAGCACTTTAGGAACTCGCTTTCCGGTTCCCAACAGATGTTCGGCTAGGTAAATAAACGCCTCATTCTCTGCTACACTTTCGCCTATAACACCAATGTAGGTATTATTATTGTGAAAAAGACGGTAGTACTTTCGGTTTGAACCAGCACCTACAAGAGGCTTAATTTCTGGTTTCGATCCAAGAAACTGTTCCGCTACCCTTAATAAATTATCCATTATACTTAACCTTAAAGGTTATACCTTTTAATCGAGCAGCAAGCTGCTCATTGTGAACATTACTAATTTCATAAAACGACATTTCACGTCGAACCCTATAGTTCCCTCTCAAGCTCTCGAACAATTCGGGGTTAGCACGAAATGCAGCATCATCGTAAGTTATATCATAAGAACTAACAATACAACTGCGAATACACTGTTCTACATCACAGTTAGCATCTAACGTCAACGTGTTGTCATCTATCGGAAGATGTTTAGGGACCCATGCAGAACAAGGTTCTAGCCCTAAAAAATTCAATATTTCATTAACGGCCATGGAAGTTCCGTTAGCCTTTCCCTCCAACGAATATCCGGCAATATGCGGCGTGGCAATATTTACAAGTCGAAGTAACTCCAAATCGATATTGGGCTCGTTCTCCCATACATCGAGCACGGTGTAGGCAACACGGCCACTTGCAATTGCCATTTTAAGAGCAGCACCATCAACCACTTCACCTCTCGAAGCATTTATAAACACCGCCGATTTACCCATTTTACCGAAAAAGGAATCGTTTGCCAAGTGTAATGTTTTATCCTCCCCTTCCAACAAAAGCGGCACATGCATGGTCACCACATCAGACTGCTGAAGAAGCGTATCTAAATCAACAAAACCTTCATTCCCCTCTGCACGACTTCGGGGCGGATCATTTAATAGGACCTTCAATCCGAGATAAGGGGCTGCTGCTGCAAGACGTTTTCCGACTTCACCAGCACCTATAATACCTATTACTTTACCTTGCAGGCTACCTAAGCCCATATCCGACAGCAGAGAAAGTGCACTTAGCACATACTGCACCACACCGTAAGCATTACATCCGGGGGCATTCGCCCAACGTATGCCTTGTCTTTTACAGTATTCCTTATCAATATGATCGTGTCCAATTGTTGCCGTAGCAATTATCTTCACCTTACTACCCTCTAGCAGTTCGGCATTACAACGTGTACGGGTACGTCCCAATAGCGCATCGGCATCGACTACCATTTCTGAAGTAAACGCCCCCCCAGCCTGATAAACGATTTCGTTAAAGTACTGTTCTAAAACGCCTTCGAGGTAGGGAATTTTATCGTCAACAACAATTTTCATCAAACCATTTGTTTATGCAAAGATGATATAAAATAGGTATAATTCATCATTTAAAGATCGGTTATAGATGTTAATCAAAAAACACAATTAACGCTTTTACTTTTAACAATTTACATTAACCATCTTTTTCTTAATTGCTATTATTTTAAGATTCTACATGCAGCAAGTCTTATACTTTTGCCCCCGTTCATAATCGCAATAAATGTTACATTAGTCAAAAGACCTCGCCTTACGAGCTAATACAGGAGTTCGTCTGGTGGGGCTTTTAGTTTAAGGAATAAAGAGCACATAAAAAAAGCCGCCTTTTACTGGCAGCTTTTTTATGTGTTACGAAAATTCGCTATTTCTTTTTAAAACTAATCCGACTTTCTTCACCTTTAAATAGGCGCTTTATATTTTTTCGATGGGTAAAGATTAGCAATACCGCTACAACATTACCAAAAATAACCAGCGGAGTTGGTGCATTAGGTTGCAGTAAGCTTATGAATATTGGATAAGAGATACCTGCAATCATAGAGCCAAGTGACACGTAACGCGTTATAAGAAATACTACAACAAAAACCAAAAGACAGAGAAGCGCACTTTGTGGACTTAAAGCAACCCCAATACCAGCTAGAGTTGCAACACCCTTACCTCCTCTAAACCCTGCAAAAATAGGGGCAATATGACCTATCACGGCTAGAGCACCAAGCAATAGCTGAAAGTTTACAAATTCGTTCGTTCCAGGAGTATAACTCGAAAAATGGACAAGCATAACCGCAATAAGTCCCTTTACAAAATCTAGCGTAAAAACAGGCAGCGCCGCTTTTGGACCAAGTACCCGTAGAGTATTAGTAGCTCCTGCATTCTTGCTCCCATGCTCCCGAACATCTATTCCGTAAAATTTTGTACCAATCCAAACAGCGCTAGGTATCGAACCCAAGATGTATGCAATGAAAAGTTGAAATCCATTCAGTGCTAATTCCATATTCAAAAGTTTTAATCGCTACAAAGAAGTGTAATTTATTTCTTTTGTACAAGAAGCCTACAACTTCACTAGATACAAAACAATAAATACCAACATCTTACATGGTTATTTTTAACACATCGGGTTCTAAGTCAAAAACCCCAACTTAAAGCGGTAAAACGTACAGCAGTAATCAAAACAAACGACTTCAACTACTCTACTTTGAGGTTTAAATCAGAACTTTATCAACTCTACAAATTTAGACCCAATCGATTAATTTAAAAAGTATAATTTTGAGTAATTAATTGTAGCTATGACTAAAAAACAAAAATACGCCTTCATCATAAAGTATTTCAGCGAGAGCATGCCAGATCCGAAGACGGAATTAAACTACACGAACCCGTACGAACTACTTGTTGCCGTTATTCTTTCGGCCCAATGCACCGATAAGCGAGTTAATTTGGTTACACCAAACTTTTTCAACCGTTTCCCCACTGTTGAAGTACTAGCTGATGGCTCAACAGAGGAGATATTCGACCTCATACGCTCCATTTCGTATCCCAACAACAAGGCAAAGCATCTTTTGGGTATGGCGCAAGCTCTACTACTTAATTTTAAAAGCGAAATACCTTCAGATATCGACGAACTGCAAACTCTGCCAGGAGTTGGACGAAAAACAGCAAATGTAATTGCATCCGTAGTATTCAACAAACCTGCAATGGCAGTAGATACACATGTATTTAGGGTTAGTAAACGATTAGGACTTACCCCCGATTCAAAAAATCCACTAGAGACAGAAATAGAGCTGGTTAAAAACTTTGACAGCGAATTAATACCCAAGGCTCACCATTGGTTAATTTTACATGGCAGGTACACCTGCTTTGCCCGTAAGCCAAACTGTAAAATGTGCGGATTAACTAAAGTGTGCAGCTACTACATGGAAAACTTAAAGTAAAGAAGACAAAATGAAAGCCCCCTATTTTAAAATTGCAAATAGCAAGCACATAACACCACACAACAACCGCTCTTCAAACACTTAAAACAAAACTAAATTCAGGAAGACTTTCTCTATTCTACTGGTATCCGCTTTCGTTCATTACCTTTTTGATCATTTCTCTTGGGAATAAAAACCCGAAGAATACCATTTGAATAGGTCGCCCTAAGTCCTTCCTTAACTGCATCCTCAGAAAATTCAAATGAATGGCTAAATGCCGATGGTAAGTACTCATGAATAGCCAGTTGTCCTTTTTCGGGATGAAGATCGACCTCCTTATCTGCAGATATTTCAAGGACTTCATCATCAACCTCTACTGTAAAATCAACCTTTTCATATCCAGGAGCCACAAACTCAATGATATATTCGTCGTCACTATTAATGACATTTACAAGTGGTCCACTTAAAACTCGTTCCCCAAATGTTTTCCCCATCAAATCGGAGAGTATACGGGGGAGAATTCCGTTGGCATTCGCTATTGGTCGCATGTTAATATTTTTTCTTTTCTACTTTAACTTTAAACACATAGGTTATGGAAAAGACTCTTACAAAAACCTATTCATTGCCCTAATATAAGCTATCTTTCATATTAGACTATGCAATTCACATAGTTTTTCGCATTTTTAGACATTCAAACTCAGTCCCACATGAAAAAGTTGCTACTTATACTCCCATTGCTCCTCAGCCTACTTTGTGTCTTTGGCCAGAGCACCTATCTAACCGTCAATTTAAAGGAAAAAGCACCTATATCTGCATACATATACCTCAACCAAGGTTCAACGCTTATTCCTGTCGACTCTATAATACTCGGCAAAGGGACATTTTCATTCAACACCTCTAAGTTAAAGCCTGGGATCTACTCGTTTGTTCTTAGTCAAGATATGTTTACCCGATTTATCATAAACAACGAAAACATAGAGGTATCTACCTCTATTGAAGGTTTAACAGACAGCCTAAAGGTGCAGAAATCGGAAGAGAACAAGGTGTACTACGCATTTATCCATGAGCGAGAATCCTTCAACAAAAAGATAGAGGCAATAAGTACGCTACTTAAAATATATCCAGCCAAAAGTAAGTTGTCAAAAGCACTTAGTAAAGAGAAGAAAAAGGTAGAAATAGGCTACAACAACACCATTCAAGAGCTTATAAATACAAAGGGTAACTTATTGGCTTCACAAATCATCCTTTCAGAAATGCCAGTTAAAGCACCCGAGAACTTATCTCCCGAACAACAGCGCCAATATCTTATAACCAACTGGTGGAGTAGCTTTCCATTCGAAAATCCATACATAACCAATACACCCGGCATTTCCGATAGACTTTGGGATTACATAGACCTATTCTATGTTGAAGGAATTTCACGTCAGGAACAAGACACCTACTTTGAAAGAGCCATCGACGAGGTGATGAATCAGCCCAGCATATCGATAGAAGTTCAAGAGTTTTTCAAAAAAGAAATGATAAAGACATTTTCGGAATCATCGCATGAAACCCTAATTGGCTACATTCAAAAGACCTACGCTCAAAACGGATCGCAGAACCTCGATGCCGAATTCGATAGGATTTCAAAAACATCAATCGGACGTATTGCACCCAACTTCACCATAGAAACCGACACAAGCAGGATAGAACTCTACAAAATAAAAAGCAAAGGCATAGCATTAATTTTTTGGTCAATTGAGTGCTCACATTGCCGTAAACTTCTTCCAGAACTTAAAAAGAATTACAAAACAATAAAGGCAGATGGTTACGAGATCATAGCAATAAACTTAGACGCCTACCGCCCAGCATGGAGACAAGACATTAAAAGAAACGACTTCCGATGGATTAACGCAAACATTCAAAATCCATTTAACAATCCAATTACTACTAACTACAACATTACAGGCACTCCTACAATTTTCATGCTCGATGCCGAAAAGCGAATTACAGAAAAGCCAAACGACATAAAATCGATATTAAAAGCCTTTGAAGGATTAGGGTACAAAAAATAAGAGGAAAAACAGATGTTTTCCCTCTTTCATTAAGCTATGGTTGTGACTGCTGGCTTATTCTCCACCAGTCATATTCTTTACTGTAGATATTTCCATAAAAGAAGCACCGCTATTCTTGCCGAAGCTACCACCAACAACAATTATTAGATCTTCTGGATTAAACTTCCCCTTATCGCTAACAATTTTTACAGCATCACGAATAAATTCATCGCGGCTATCGCGTGGAGAAAAATATTCGGAATAAACACCATACGATAGCGACAACTCGCGCATAACTCGCTTATGGTAGCACTTTGCGAAAACGGGTAATTTACCTCTAAAGGCAGACAAGTAGCGACCTGTGCGACCAGTATTGGTATCGATAACAACTGCTTTAATTGGTAAATTCAACGAAGCCTTAACAGCCGAACGGGCAAGTTGTGCTGTAATTTCGTTATTCACCCTAATGGTACTAAGTTCATCTTCTGGATTAAGATGAGGTTCTATTTCCATAGCAATACGACTCATAGTCTTAACCGCATCAATAGGATACTTACCGTATGCAGTTTCGCCGCTAAGCATAATAGCATCGGTACGCTGGTAGATAGCATTGGCAACATCGCTCACCTCGGCACGAGTTGGACGAGGATTGTCTATCATGGTATGAAGCATCTGTGTAGCAATAATCACCGGCTTACGCATTTGCATAGCAGCACGAATTAGCTTACGCTGAACAACTGGAATTTGTTCGGCAGGAAGTTCTACTCCCAAGTCGCCACGCGCAACCATGATGCCGTACGAATTGAATAGTATTTCCTCAATATTATCAACACCTTCCTGATTTTCTATCTTCGAGATGATTTTTATCTTACTTTTCCTTTCGTCGAGAATGTCTTGAATAACCAACAAGTCGCTTTTGTTACGAACAAACGAGTGCGCAATGAAATCAATATCGTTATCTATAGCCCAATAGATAAAATCAATATCCTTTTCGCTGAGAGTAGGGAGCTTAACAGGCACACCAGGTACGTTAATACTCTTTTTTCCCTTTAAAACCCCATTATCCTGCGATTCACAGAACAAAAATTCGTCATCCTTATCAACAACTAAAAAAGCAAGTTCTCCATCGTCGACAAGGATTGTCGAACCGACTGGAACGTCGTTAACAAAATCGAAGTAAGAAACATAGACGATATCACCAAAAGACAGTCCATTGCAATCGCCCTTAAACTTTAGCTTATCACCATGTTTAACAACAATATTCTCCTCGTCCTTCATCTTACATGTACGAACTTCGGGTCCCTTTGTGTCGACAAGAATGGCAATTTTATCGGAAACTGCTCTAACATTTTCGATAACACGAGTTGAATCTTCCGGAGATTGATGGGCGGTATTTAAACGAACAACATCCATACCAGCTTCATAAAGCTGACGGATAAACTCGATGTCACACCGTCTGTCTGAAATAGTTGCTACGATTTTCGTTTTCTTTAGCATGTTTGTGTGTAATTTTACGAAGTTTGCTTGTGATGCACTCACCAACAAAGATAAATTTTAAAAAGGGTTCGCTAAAGTTAAGCCCTCACACCTTCACTCTTTTTAACAAAACGTACATCCATTAACTTATAAATCAAAAGATTGATCCCTTAAAATAGCATACAACTTGTTTTTATCCCCCCCCGCTATATAAAAACCGCTACAAGAACGTTATATTGGCACATCTGAATCAATATACTGGGGATGGAGTGGATTAACTATAAAAACGACTATTTAAATTTTTTGAGACTCGAAAAATCGCTCTCCGAAAACTCCTTAATGGCTTACGAGAGGGATTTTAACAAGTTACAATCGTTCATAAAAACAAACCATAACGAGCTAACTCCAACGGAAGTCAAGCAAAATCACCTTGAAGAATTTTTAGCCGTACTTTACGACGAAGGCCTTAACGCTCGTTCTCAGGCTCGAGTATTGAGTAGCATTAAAGGCTTTTACAAGTATTTAATGCTTGAAGATGTCCTAAACGAAGACCCATCTGAACTTATCCAAGGCCCAAAACTCGACCGAAAACTCCCACATGTACTGACAGTTGATGAAATAGACATGCTTATAGGTGCAGTTGACATGAGCAAGCCTGAAGGATCTCGAAATAGAGCTATTCTTGAGACGTTGTACAGCTGCGGTATTCGAGTAACAGAGGCTATCAACCTTCGCATTAGCGATTTATACTTTAAGGATGAGTTTATTCGTGTAATAGGCAAAGGCGACAAGGAACGACTTGTTCCAATCAACCAAAAAGCAATCAGCTATATACAAACATACATAACCGATCGAACAAGGTTAAAAGTGAATGACAAATTCGAAAATATTCTATTCTTAAATCGCCGAGGCAACCAGCTTACAAGAGTAATGATATTTACCATTATCAAGGATTTAAGTGCCAAAATTGGATTAAAGAAGAAAATAAGTCCCCATACGTTTCGTCACTCTTTTGCATCGCACCTATTCGAACGCGGCGCCGACCTTAGGGTAATCCAAGAATTGCTTGGTCATGAGACTATTATGACCACAGAAATTTACACCCATTTAGAAAAAAATCATTTACGCGAAGTTTTGCTAAAGCATCATCCTAGAGCCATAAACCACTAACATTTAACCGAATTTAAAATTACATCAAAACTATTATTATTAAGCCGATTAAAACCATTTTTTCAGGTAACTAATGGTCTATAAACAGTTTCGTTAATGCATTTTTACGAAAAATACTTACCTTTGAGTTTCTTATACGTGAGCATCACAAAAGCGTACTTAACAACCTAAAAACAATTCGATAAAATGTCACAAGTAAAACGCGTGTATACCTTCGGAAACAAGCAAGCTGAAGGTAATGGTAAAATGCGTGAGCTTCTTGGCGGTAAAGGTGCCAACCTTGCCGAAATGAACCGCATTGGTATGCCAGTTCCTCCAGGACTCACCATCACTACTGAAGTTTGTACTGAGTACTTCGCTTTAGGAAAAGAAGAAGTTATTAAACTCCTTAAACCCGAAGTAGAAGCTGCTGTAAAGTATGTTGAAGAGATAATGGGTGTCAAATTTGGAAACAATGAAGACCCTCTTCTACTTTCAGTACGTTCAGGATCTCGCGCTTCGATGCCGGGTATGATGGATACCATCCTCAACCTTGGTTTGAACGATGAGGCTGTTGCCGGCATTGCAAAAAAGAGCGGAAACGAAAGATTTGCTTGGGACTCATACCGTCGTTTCGTACAGATGTACGGTGACGTTGTTCTTGGCATGAAGCCAGCTTCTAAAGAGGAAGAAGATCCATTCGAAGTAATCATCGACCACCTTAAGGAAGAAAAGGGTGTTGAAAACGATAACGATCTTACAACCGAAGACCTTAAAGTACTTGTAGCTCGTTTTAAGGCTGCAGTTAAGACGGTTACCGGACACGACTTTCCATCTAACCCATGGGAACAACTTTGGGGTGCAGTTTGCTCTGTATTCGATAGCTGGATGAACGATCGTGCTATCCTTTACCGTCAGCTTAACAAGATCCCTGCTGAATGGGGAACTGCGGTTAATGTTCAAGCAATGGTATTCGGTAACATGGGTGAAACCTCTGCTACTGGTGTTTGCTTCTCTCGCGACTCTAGTACTGGTGAAAACCTATTCAACGGTGAGTACTTAATCAACGCCCAAGGCGAAGATGTTGTGGCAGGTATCCGTACTCCACAAGAAATCACCATTATTGGCTCTGAACGCTGGGCTGCTCGCAAGAGTATGTCTGAAGCAGAAAGAAAGTCAACATTCCCTTCTCTTGAAGAAATGATGCCAGTAGCTTACAAAGAGCTTTTCGACATCCAAAAGAAGATGGATACCTACTTCCGCGATATGCAGGATATGGAGTTCACCATTCAAGATGGTAAACTTTGGATGCTTCAAACTCGTAGCGGAAAGCGTACAGGTGCTGCCATGGTTAAAATTGCTATGGATATGTTCCGTGAAGGTCTTCTTACTGAAGAGGAAGCGGTACTTCGTGTTGAGCCTAATAAGCTTGACGAACTTCTTCACCCAGTATTTGACAAAGCGGCCATCAAGAAAGCACAGACTATCTCACGTGGTCTTCCTGCCTCTCCAGGTGCAGCAACTGGCCAAATTGTCTTCTTTGCAGATGACGCAGAAGAGTGGTTTAACAAAGGTAAGGAAACAATCCTTGTTCGTATCGAGACTTCGCCAGAAGATCTAAAGGGTATGAACGTTGCCAATGGTATCCTAACCGCTCGCGGTGGTATGACCTCTCACGCAGCTGTTGTTGCTCGTGGTATGGGTAAGTGCTGCGTTTCAGGTGCTAGCAACCTGAAAATCGACTACAAAGTTCGTACACTAGAAGTTGATGGTAAACTATATAAAGAAGGTGACTTTATCTCTCTAAACGGTACCACTGGTGAAGTTTATGACGGTAAGGTTGCTACTGAAAAACCTGAGCTTAGCGGCGACTTCGGCGAACTTATGACTATCGCTGACAAGTACGCTAGAATGAAGGTTAGAACCAATGCAGACACCCCTAACGACTCTAAGGTAGCTCGCGAGTTCGGTGCTCAAGGTATTGGTCTTTGCCGTACCGAGCACATGTTCTTTGAAGGCGATCGTATCAAGTCGGTTCGCGAAATGATTCTTGCTAACGATGAAGCAGGACGTCGCAAGGCACTTGCTAAGCTTCTTCCTATGCAACGCGAAGACTTTGAAGGCATCTTCGAAGTAATGGCAGGACTTGCCGTAACCGTGCGTCTTCTAGATCCACCATTGCACGAGTTTGTTCCTCACGAAGAGAAACAACAACGCGAAATGGCTGAAGAGCTTGGCCTAACTTTCGAACAAGTACTTGATAAAATTCACGGACTTGAAGAGGTTAACCCAATGCTTGGACACCGTGGTTGCCGTTTGGGTAACACCTACCCTGAGATCACCGAAATGCAAGCTCGCGCTATCATTGAGGCTGCTCTTAACCTTAAGAAAAAGGGTATCGATGCTGCTAAGGTTGAAATCATGGTTCCTCTTATCGGAAACGTTAAGGAACTTGAGTACCAAAAGAATATTATCGACACTACCATCGCTACTGTATTTGCAGAATACGGTGACACTATTGAGTACACTGTAGGTACTATGATTGAAGTACCTCGTGCAGCAGTTACTGCTGACGAGATTGCTAAGGTTGCCCAGTTCTTCTCATTCGGAACAAACGACCTTACTCAAATGACCCTAGGTTTCTCTCGCGACGATGTTGGTAAATTCTTACCAGAATACATCAAAAGAGGCATCCTTAAGGTTGATCCATTTGAAGTTCTCGATCAAGAAGGCGTTGGCCAACTAGTTAAGAGTGCTGTTGCTAAGGGTAGAAGCGTTCAAGCGAAGCTTAAATGTGGTATCTGCGGCGAGCACGGTGGTGAGCCATCATCAGTTGAATTCTGCCACTCTGCAGGACTTGACTATGTATCATGCTCTCCTTTCCGTGTGCCAATCGCACGCCTTGCTGCTGCTCAAGCTGCTATCAAGGACAAAAAGTAGTATTACACTATCTTACATATAAAATACAGTCGGCTTTGTGCGACTCTTTTTTTTTCTGTTATCTAAACAGTTAAAGATCTTTCCATTCCCTCTAAATCAGCGTCACATCCATTATCCAAAACCTAAATAAACGAGAGCGTCATTATCCATTAAATACTGATAGCTTACGGAGTAACTACTACGTCAAAAGTAGGAAGATTACTTTTTTAAAAGGAGGAATGGAATAAGTTGCTAAAATGGCGATTAGAATTAGCCGTAACCATACCGCAGCAACAGTCAAGCTTACTACGAGAATGATAACATCACCGGTTATGCAAATCTGCATGGTGAGCAAGGCGGACAAATCCGAACTGTTCAGAAACCACCGCCTATATAGAAAAAGTTAAGAATGGACGTGGTGTTGGACAAAGAATTCACATACAACTTGACGAAAAGAGATCCCACTCTCACCCTTGGGTGTACAATAATTCAAAACGACAAAAGCGTAGGGTTACCAAAACTTGAATTCAAGAAGACCTCACTCATCCATGAGGCAGTCCAAACATCAAGCAGACAACTTGATGTTGTACAATGAAACTTGGCTGATTAAATTAGATTCAACTCCTCGCCACAAATCCCTTTTAACCGATTTACTACAGCAGGAAAGGTAAAGAGCTCTAACTTTTTGGGCTTCCGTTCGAAGAATGTAGAGGCAATGGCACAAATACCGGCAACTTCGCTGTATAGAGAGTTAAGGATGGCTACCTGACTGCCATTTAGCTCCCTGTTTTTCACCAGGAGCGAAGACTGAACCGCCCCCATCTCTTCAAGAAGTTTGGACTCCTGAGCAAGGTTATCCAAAAGCAACGTGCTTACCCCATTTTTCACCAGCTCGTAGCGAATGCAAGGCGACAAATTCTTGTCAAAATGCTTCAATAAGCTTATCAAGCTTTCTTCGGGTAAATCTGTAAGCTTTTGCGAGTACTTGGTAAATCCTAATAGGGTAAGACATTCGTCCTTCTTCCCTACATGGTCTTGATAGTCGACCTCTATTTGAATCTTTAGGCAGCTCAGATCGAAAGCGGCTTGTTGTAAAGACTGGTAGATGTTCAACTTTAAAAACCGATGAACCTCGGGGATGCTAAACCCAAGCAATTCGGAAAAAGCACTGTCTAAGCAGCTATCCAAATTAGTTATATAGTCACGCTTCCATTCAGAACGAATATCGGAAAGTTCCTTTATACAGCATCGTAGGTTTGCTGCAACAACTTTACCACCTGCAAGCATAAGCGCATCGGTGTATGGATAGATTCGAGTAACCATGGTCGAAAGTTTGATAAGATCGTAGATATATTTAATGCTAATCAATACTTATAAAAGTATGTTAATTAAAAGCCGACACCAAACTTTTCGACTATTTTATTCGAAATACAACAAGTAGGAACTCATCACACCGTAAAGCCCTCATATAACGCCGACTGCACACATTACACCACTTGTAAAAGCCCGACTATCCTCATCGTAAAATACGATTGCACAACCGACACCCTCGATAAAGAACACAACAAACACCATTGCGATGTTAAAGTTAACCGTCCCCTATTCCATTACCCATCTTGTCCGGTATTAAGCGCATCATAATTATTTAATATTTTGTAATTGGCAATGGAATGAGTATTTTCAACATGAAATTCAATCGCCGCAAATAGGGTTGAATACACCTTGGTAGTATGCTTGCCGCTATATGTTTTTAAACAACAAAAAAAGAGCCGTTTTTTTCTCAAAAATTTCGGTAATACCAACGCGTTCAACTACATTTGCTCAAATCTTTTAACAAAACGTTTATGAAACTTTCGCATATCGAGCACATCGGCATCGCCGTTAAGGATTTAGCAGTTGCAATCCCTTACTACGCAAAGGTTTTAGGGTTAACCTGCTACAACATTGAAGAAGTTAAAGAACAAAAAGTTAAGACCGCATTCTTCATGGTTGGCCAAACCAAGATTGAGCTTCTAGAATCTACCGATCCAGAAGGTGCAGTTGGTAAGTTTATTGAGAAAAAAGGAGAAGGCGTTCACCACATTGCATTTGCAGTAGAAGGTCTCGAAAATGCACTTGAGCATGTTGCTGAACAAGGCGTACAGCTTATCGACAAGACTCCTCGTAACGGTGCCGAAGGTTTAAGCATTGCCTTCCTTCACCCAAAATCGACAATGGGCGTACTTACCGAACTTTGCGAAGACAAAAATAAGTAGCATATAATCTGAAATAAGACTGATGACCCAACAAGACAAAATCAACGAGCTACTTAAGCTACGCGAAGAGGCGAAGCTAGGTGGTGGACAAAAGAGAATCGATTCTCAGCACAAAAAGGGCAAGTTTACTGCACGTGAGCGTATTGAAATGCTTCTTGACGAGAAGAGTTTCGAAGAATTCGACATGTTCGTTAGCCACAGATGTATTGACTTTGGTTTAGAGAAGGAAACTTACCTTTCTGATGGTGTTGTAACCGGCTACGGTACAATCGACGGCCGCCTTGTTTACATTTTCTCACAAGACTTTACCGTATTTGGTGGATCTCTTTCGGAAATGTTTGCCGCTAAGATCTGTAAGGTAATGGATATGGCCATGAAAACTGGCGCTCCTCTTATCGGTATCAACGACTCGGGTGGTGCTCGTATTCAGGAAGGCGTTAAGTCACTTGGTGGCTACGCAGACATTTTCCAACGCAACATTATGGCATCGGGTGTTATCCCTCAAATTTCTGCCATTTTTGGACCTTGCGCTGGTGGTGCGGTTTACTCTCCTGCACTTACCGACTTTAACATCATGACCAAAGGCACCAGCTACATGTTTGTAACCGGTCCTAAAGTGGTGAAAACGGTAACTGGCGAAGATGTAACCCAAGAACAGCTTGGCGGTGCTAGCATCCATGCTACTAAGTCGGGTGTTGCCCACTTTGTTGCCGAAAACGAGGAAGAAGGCATCATGCTTATCCGTAAGCTGCTTAGCTACCTTCCACAAAACAACCTCGAAGAGGCTCCTCTTAAGCTTTCGAACGACCCTATTGGCCGTATTGAAGATGCGCTTAACGAGATTATTCCTGACAATACCAACAAGCCTTACGACGTTAAGGATGTTATCCATCTTTTGGTTGACGACAAGGAATTCCTTGAAGTACACCGCGACTATGCACCAAACATCATCTGCGGATTTGCCCGTTTCAACGGTATGTCGGTAGGTATTGTAGCCAACCAGCCAAAGTATCTTGCTGGTGTGCTTGATATCAACGCATCGCGTAAGGCAGCTCGTTTTGTTCGCTTCTGCGATGCCTTCAACATTCCTTTGGTTACCCTTGTTGGCGTTCCTGGATGCCTTCCTGGTACACCTCAAGCGTACGGCGGTATCATCCTACACGGCGCTAAATTGCTATTTGCCTACGGCGAAGCAACAGTACCTAAGGTTACCGTAATCCTACGCAAAGCATACGGTGGCGCATACGACGTGATGAGCTCTAAACACCTTCGTGGCGATATCAACTACGCTTGGCCAGGTGCCGAAATCGCAGTTATGGGTCCTAAAGGTGCTATCGAAGTACTTCTTAGCCGCGAAATTGGAACTATCGAAGACGAAAAGGCTAAGGTTCAATTCATCATCGAAAAGGAACAAGACTACCGCGAGAAATTTGCGAATCCATACGTGGCTGCTAAGTTTGGCTACATCGACGATGTAATCGAGCCTAAGAACACCCGTTTCCGCATTGCTCGTGCACTTCAATCGCTTGCAACTAAGAAGGATGTTAATCCTCCTAAGAAGCACTCGAATATCCCATTGTAACAAAACACTTCCAATGAACAAACTACTTAACTTGTTAAGGAGTTTGGTTATCATCTTATCGTTTTGCGCTTTAACGGGCAACGCTGTTGCCCAA
>CAXYUU010000014.1:0-20060 GCA_964292015.1 uncultured Acetobacteroides sp. | reverse complement strand
AATGTAGCAAAGTATAACCTGTCGTCATAGCTGATCGCTAGCAAATACTACTGAGGATGGGATTCCGTTCCTTTGCAGTTTAAACCGAGTACTATACGCGAGTTAAGCGTAGTACCCGTTATGTTCGATGGCAGTAAAACCACAGCGTATAAAGTTCATCGCAGCTAAATGCCGCAGAGTACCGTGCTTGTATTAGAACATCACAAGCAAGATGAACAATCCGCACACTCCACTGTTTTGCTGTAACATACAGCAAAACGTACAGCATACCACATAGGGTATGGGGCAATCCAACAATCCGCAAATCGAACTAATCCAAATTCAGACAGTAATATCTTGAAACTGGGCAAAGTTGCAAGTTTCCTTACCGCAGCTAATAGGTAATCCACACCAAAACTACTTCGGTAGCACAAAGCACCCTACAAACCCCTATTCAGTAGCCATACGCCTTTGGCAAGCCCACGTAACCGCGTACCTTAAGCGGCCATTAAAGTAGTAAAAAAGACAAGCGCAACCGTGGCTGCGCCTGATTATGGTTTGGCAAGCGGGTTACGTTGGATTGTGGTTTAAACAGAATGCGCTGCAAGAACTCTGCGAAAGCGAAACCGCTAGCTAGCGAACCTCCTTACTGCCGCTAATTGGACAAATGGAATCGTCTATAACAATCTACTAGGGGTGCGCTGATCAAGTTAAACCAGATGGTAAACAGCACCAGAAGAACTAGTGTCAGAATAAGAAAAGAGTACAGAGTACAACGACGACGTTAGACGGAAGACGAAAATAGAGAAAACAAAAAAAGGCATCGAATTCGATGCCTTTTGCTCCTCAACTAGGACTTGAACCTAGGACCCCCTGATTAACAGTCAGGTGCTCTAACCAACTGAGCTATTGAGGAGTGATGTGTCACCTGTTTTTTCAAGTGCGATGCAAATATAGCTGCTCCATTTCAATCTTGCAAGCCCCACACCGATTTTTTCACCAATTTCCTCCCAAAAACTAACAAAAAAGCCCGCAGTAGCGGGCTTTTCGTATTAACTGAACAAAAACTTAAAGGATAAGCATGGCATCACCATAGGTTCCAAACCGATACTTCTCCTTAAGAGCAACCTCATACGCTTCGAACAAGAAGTCGTAACCGGCAAAAGCCGACACCATCATAAGAAGGGTGGATAGTGGAAGGTGAAAATTGGTAATCATGCTGCTTGGCACCGAAAATTCGTAGGGAGGAAAAATAAACTTGTTAGTCCATCCGCTGTAAGGCTTTAGATGACCATTAGTGGCAACCGAACTTTCGAGGGTTCGTAGCACGGTGGTTCCTACAGCACAAACCTGCTTTTTCCTATCCTTTGCGCTATTTACGATGGAAACGGCATCATCAGGTATGATAATCTGCTCCGAGTCCATTTTATGCTTGGTAAGATCTTCCACATCAACTGTACGGAAGTTGCCAAGACCAACGTGAAGGGTGATTTCGGCGAAGTCGACACCCTTAATCTCCATACGCTTCATCAGCTCGCGGCTAAAGTGAAGCCCAGCAGTTGGAGCGGCAACAGCACCTTCGTGCTTTGCAAAAATGGTCTGGTAGCGTTCGGCATCCTCAGGAACAACCTCCTTACGCACCCATTTAGGTAGCGGTGTTTCGCCCATTTTGTAGAGCACCTCCTTAAACTCCTCGTAGCTACCATCAAAAAGGAAGCGGAGGGTTCGTCCACGTGAGGTGGTATTATCAATAACTTCGGCAACCAACAGGTCGTCGTCGCCAAAGTACAGCTTATTGCCAATTCGAATTTTACGTGCAGGATCAACCAGCACATCCCAAAGACGCTGCTCACGATTTAGCTCGCGCAACAGAAACACTTCAATTTGAGCTCCCGTTTTTTCCTTATTTCCGTAAAGACGTGCAGGGAAAACCTTTGTGTTGTTAAACACCATCACGTCACCGTTATCAAAATAGTTTACCAAGTCCTTAAACACCTTATGCTCTATGGTTTTCTCTTTCCTGTTAAGCACCATCAACCTTGATTCATCACGATTTGGGGTTGGGAATTTGGCGATTAATTCCTCTGGCAGGTCAAATTTGTATTGCGAAAGCTTCATTAGTGATACTTTATATGATACAATGAGTGTCCTTTATACGGGTGAGTTTCCCGTTTGTTTCAGTTTGTCGAATATATTTTCGATTTCTTCCATCGAATAGGCATCCTCGACCCTGAAATTCCCGCTTGCGGTACGGCGTAATCCGGTTAGATGTGCACCACTGTTGAGCGCTTGCCCCAAGTCGCGTGCTAACGAACGGATGTACGTCCCCTTGCTGCACTTAACCAGAAAATCGGCATTGGGAGCATCATACCCAAGCAGCGTTAGCTCGTGTATGGTGATGCGATTGGGCTTAAGCTCCATGGTAGAACCTTCGCGTGCCAGCTCGTATGCCCTCACGCCACCCACCATTTTTGCGGAAAATAGCGGTGGAACCTGATCCTGCTCTCCAGTAAAATCTGGGATTACCTGCCCAATAGACTCTGTGGTAATATGATCGTATGGATACTCAACATCTACCGGCTTTTCGAGGTCGAAACAGGGAGTTGTAGCGCCAAAACGGACGTTGGCAACGTACTCCTTCTCCTCGGCCTGTAAGCTGTCGATAGTTTTTGTGGCCTTGCCAATGCAAACAATGAGCAGTCCGGTTGCTAGCGGATCTAACGTTCCGGCATGGCCTACCTTAATCTTCTTATAACCCAACCGGTGCTTGAGCAACGACTGAATTTTACGAATAACATCAAAAGATGTCCACTGGTAAGGCTTATCAATGGTAATCACTACCCCTTCTTCGAATTTGGTAGTACTATCGAGTTGGTTTACTATCATCAAAAAAAATAAGTGCGTATTTAAACTAGCTACAAATTTACATTACCTGTAAATCGTAGCCCATGGCCAGTAGAATAAGGATTACCGCTCCAACAATAATACGATACCAGCCAAAAACTCTAAAGCCATGGTTGGTTAGATACTTCATTAGATACTTAATGGAGATTAGCGCAACAATAAACGATGCAACGTTACCTAAAGCGAGTATGTACAGGTTATTATCTTGAAGTATTACCGTATAATCTTTCAGCAGCTTGTAGGCCGATGCGGCAAACATGGTTGGAACCGCTAGGAAGAACGAAAATTCGGCCGCATTTTGGCGGGTGAGCTTAGAGGACATCCCCCCAATAATGGTTGCGGCAGAACGCGATACGCCTGGCACCATTGCTATACACTGAAAAAACCCGATTTTTAGCGCCTTTTTATAGGTCACCTCCTGATCGTCGTCCGCTATGCCAAACAGATTGTCGACAAAAAGCAGCACAATACCACCCACAATAAGCGAAATTGCCACCACAACTACATTTTCGAGCAAGCTGTCGATATAGTCGTTAAGCGTAAAACCGATAACCGCAGCAGGTAGAAACGCAACAAATAGCTTAAGGTAAAAGGTAATGGCCGGATTAAACTCGTGCAGCTTAGACTTTACAAAATACCGAAGTCGGTTAAAAAGCCCCGTAGCAGCGGTGCCATCTGTCAGCTTTGGTGATCGTTTGGGGATAAACCGACGCCAGTAAAGCACCACCACCGAAAGGATGGCGCCAAACTGTATGTTTACGGTAAATGCCTTGATAAATTCGGTGCTCTCTATCCCCAATAGCTTTTGGGTAATAATCATATGTCCAGTAGACGAGATGGGAAGAAACTCCGTTATTCCCTCAACAATAGAAATAATGATTGCCTGTAAGGTATCCATTGATTTTAAATAATAGATAATAGATTTTAGACGTTAGAGATTAGACGCTAGATTTTGAAACTGGAACATCTAATGTCTAACGTCTAACGTCTAATATATCACTTGATCGGTATCGCTACCAGGTACGTTTTATTCGGCCTTAGGCTTTTTCATGATTGCGTAAATCACAAAGCCAAATCCGGCAAGCACAACAATTGGCGCTAGGGTAATTCGGCGGAAGCTGAAAATGCTTTCGTCGAATACGTTTGGATCGTTAGATCCGCCACCCGACATAAGGATAAAACCAAGAATAACCACAGCAAATCCGATTAGCATCAGCTTCAGATTTTCCTTACCAAGTGCAAAGTTTTTACGCTCGTTATCTGTTTCGTTAGCCATAACTCCAATTTTTAAAAATGAATTTCGTCCGACTTTAATCGAAGGAATTTATTAACTGCAAAGTAAGTGCAAATAAAGTTGATTACAATACCAAGAAGGATGATTGCGCCAAACAGCGTAATGATCCACTGGATATTATCGAGATAAACCACATCGCCCACCTCCTCTTTTGCAAGGAAAAATAGGCCAATAAGCATCATCACGGCAAAGATCCCGGCATAAAGCCCATGCGCCACACCACGGAGTAGGAACGGACGACGAATAAAGCTGGACGTTGCCCCTACCAGCTTCATGGTGTTGATAATTTGCCTACGTGCGTACACCGCCAGACGAATAGTATTGTTGATAAGTACAATGGATACAAAAAAGAGCAACCCTGTAAATACAATAATAATAAGGCTAACCTTCTGCACGTTGGCGTTTATTGCCTCAACCAAATTATCCTGAAAAACAACCTCCTGTACCTGAGGCATTCGCTCAATTTCGGTTCGAACCTTATTCAGGTTGCCATCGATCATGTACTGCGCTTTGAGCTGTACGGTGATGGAGGCAGGTAGCGGGTTACGTCCCAAAAAGTTAACAAAGTCTTCACCCAACTCCTTGGAGAATTGCTGAGCCGCCTCGTGCTTGGTGGTTAGCTTGGTATCGTATACGTACGGCTTACCCTTAAGCGACTTGTTGAACAGGTTAACCTCGGCATCCGACAGGTTTTCGTTGAGAAAGATGTTGAAACCAACATTCTCCTTAACGTTATCGGACAGCTGCTTGGCATTAAGGACAATTAGCCCCATTGTGCCCAGCAGAAAAAGCACCAGCGTAACGCTCACTATCGACGATAGGTACGAGTTACGAATGCCCCTTCGTATGGATTTTGTTTCGCTCTTAACCATTTGCTTTACTATCTAGGTTGTTTTTTGGACGAAATATTCGGAACAGCTCGTACCCAACTAGGCCAAACGCCAGCAGTAAAATCGATATGGAGCTAAACAAATCGACCAGCTTGCCAACGACAAACATCTTTGGTTCGAACTTAAACTCGATGGTATTCTGCCCTGCAGGAACCACCATAGCTCTTAGCACGTAGTTAGCGCGGAGGTAAGTAGCAGGCGTTCCATTAAGATACGCATTCCAACCCTTGCTGTAGTATATCTCGGAGAAAACGGCCAGCTG
The DNA here is from genome assembly GCA_964292015.1 of uncultured Acetobacteroides sp. Taxonomy (GTDB): domain Bacteria; phylum Bacteroidota; class Bacteroidia; order Bacteroidales; family ZOR0009; genus Acetobacteroides. Next base: position 14,731 of record CAXYUU010000014.1, on the reverse strand, counting down.
GGCCGATTTATTGCTCGACTTATAGGTAAGATGGTTGGGCTCATAGCTTGTCAGCGCAATTTTAGCGGTAGTATCGGCATTCGAGGTAAAGCCGCTTAGCTCCTTTTCGAATCGCTTATCGACAATAGCCAAGTGGCGAGGATCGAACCCTTTAAGTGCGGCAATTTCGGCATCGGCATTAGGAACAACCTGAACCGCATTTACAAACCAGGCATTACCCAGCGCACCCGGATTTTGCTGCACCTCGGCCGTTTGAGCCTGCTGATTTGGCACAATAAAATACTTCGTGTTAAGCATGTTGAATGTGGCCATATTATTTTGCGACAGGTGCATCTCGATGAGCTCCTGGTAGCGACGCATCTTGGCGCCATGGTATCCGCCAACCGACTTGTGGAAGTACGAGGTGGAGGCATCGTTAAACGGGCTAACGGTGAGGTTCATTACACGATAATTGCCGGTGTCGTTCATAATCTGAAGATCGGCAGGCGATGGGGTAAACGGCACCTGAGCCTGCATGGCAGGAACCCAGTTTTTTTCGTTCAGGTAGCGACGGTTTACCGGCCACATATCGGCAAGTAAAAGGACGCCGATAGCGAGCATGAAGTAAACGGGCTTAATTTTTTTCGAAAAGAATAGCCAAACCACACCAGCCGAAAGCGCCACAAATATGAAGGTACGCCAGGCGTCGGCCGTGAGCAATGCGGCTCGGTCGGCAGCGATAGACGACGAAAGCATATTGAAGGCATCCTGAGGCATCATCTCGCTGTCGTTTTTGGAGATGAAGCTAAACAGCGAGCTGCCGAAAAGGGCAAAGAAAAGGGCGATGCCACCGGCAATGCCGCCAGCCCACTTGAGGCCTTTTAGCGCGCGCTCCTTCGATATATGGCCATCCATGTAGCTTTTTAATCCCAAAAGGGCAACTATGGGGATGGTAATTTCGGCAATTATCAGGATCATGGATACGGTTCGGAACTTGTTGTACATCGGAACGTACTTGAGGAAAAGCTCCGAGAATCCGGCAAAATTGCTACCCCATGCCAGCAGGATGGATAGTATGGTTGCGCCAACAAGCCACCAAAGCGTTAACCCCTCGACAAAGAATAGGCCGAGTACGAAGAAAAAGATCACCACCGCACCGATGTACACCGGTCCCGAAGTGCTTGGCTGTGGCCCCCAGTACGAGGGTATGTTGGTTGCCATTTCGCTTTGTGCGCCAAGGCTGGTAAGCTTGCTAGCGGTTTCGCCATCGGCCTTAAGGCCAATCGACGAGGATCCTCCCATAAGGTTCGGGATAAACATATCCAACGTTTCGGCCACGCCGTAGCTCCAGCTAAGGGCGTAGTCCTTATCGAGACCCGAGGTTTTATTGTCAATATTATGGGTTAGTTCGCTCTTTCCACGAATCGAATCCTTACCGTAATCCCACACTAGGTACAGATGCGAGAAGTTGGCACCGATGCCCAGCACCAAGGCAATTCCCAGGGCAGCCGACACCTTTGCAAAGTGGGGTATCGCCTTTTCGCGGAAGGCGCGAACGGCTTCGGACAGGATGAAGAAGAAGAGAAGAATACCCCCATAGTAGGTAATCTGCGGGTGACCGGCGTAGAGCTCCAGTCCCAGGAACAGAGCGGCAAGCCCCACCCCCAGCCACATCTTTTTTCGGTAGGCCATAATGACGCTACCAATAAGCGGCACAAGGTAGGCAAGGGCAATCATCTTGGAGTTGTGCCCCACCGCTATGATAATAAAGTAGTACGACGAGAGCGAGAGCGCCAGCGCACCAATTACCCCTAGCCATGGGTTCATCCCAAGGGCAATCATCAAAATGTAGCTACCCAGCAGCATGATGAAAATAAAGCTGGCCGGACGCGAATGCCCTAGCTGAAGAAAATCGTCGACATAACGAATGTAGTTGGTTTTGTACACGGTGGAGATGAGGTATGAGGGCATACCACCAAACATGCTGTCGGTCCAAAGCGCCTCCTGACCTGTCTTGTCGCGGTAGTCGACCAACTCCTTGGACATGCCCAGGAACTGCTGATTATCGCTCTGCTGCAGCTGCATATCCTGCAGCTGTGGGGCAAAATAGACGTACGATAATCCCAAGAAAAACAGAATTGCCGCTATGTGGGGCAACGATTTCTTCAAAATTGGATGCATTGGCTCTTTTCTTTTCAGTTATATTTATAATCATGATGCCCCTATTGCAGGCACCGATCGTGTTCAAGTGTCTTCACACCATGTATAATGGCCGTTTCGACGGGCCAACCACCTGTAGGCGCATTTTACGCACCATGGTAGCAACTAGCAGGTAAAAGTATAAAACATTTCGCTTTATGCCGATGGAATGGGCGTAAATCGCAGGGATTTTGCTTTTACGAAAGATTGATACTACCTCCAACATATTTTAGGCTGTCAATAATCCACATTCACCAACCACCCCGCCCTACGGGCACCCCTCCTTGAGAAGGAGGGGAATCGCGCTGAGGGAGCTTTGGGACTTACTCTCCTAGTAGGCTCTTCGAAAGTTGTGCAAATTCTCCACTCCTCACTAAATTTCTTCGGAGCTATTTCTCCCTCCTTAAGCGGGAGGTCGGCGCAGCCGGGGGTGGTTCTTTACAACTTATTAAAGTGGATTCGTCTTGATCATCTTTTAGTTTTAAGCGCGCCCCCCTAGATGGGGATTGGCTAAAAGCGTTCGATCTCCTGGGCAACCACTTCCGAAGCCTTTCCGTTTCCGTAGAGGTTGATGTCGAAGTTGTAGGTTTGTGCCATTGAGTGATGGTAGGCGGCCACCATCTTTTGGGCATCGGATCCTACCAACATATTAAAGCCGCGCTCCACGAGCTCTACCCATTCGGTTTGCTCACGAGCGGTAATGCAGGGCTTTCCGAAGAAGAAGGCCTCCTTTTGCACGCCACCGCTATCGGTAACCACCAGAGCGCAATGCTTGAGGAGTTCCACCATGTCGAAGTAGCCTACCGGATCGATAATGGTAAACTCGGGGGTAACGCCCTGCTTGGCCAGTATGCCGCGGGTACGCGGATGTAGGGGAACGATAACCCGTCGCTCGCGGTTGATGGTGTTGAGCCCATCGACAATGGCGCGCAGCTTGGTGGGGTCGTCGGTATTCTCCTGACGGTGTATGGTGGCCAGCACAAAGCCATCGGCGAGACCGAGGTTGGCTATTACCTTCGACTTTTGGGCCGAGCGGGCGGCGTAGTAGATGGCGGCATCCTGCATTACATCGCCATTCTTTATAATTTTTATACCGTAGCCGTCGAATCCCTCCTTTTGAAGATTTTGGATGGCGGCATCGGTTGGGCAAAAGAGCATGCTCGAAATACGGTCGGTAAGAATGCGGTTTACCTCTTCGGGCATCAGCATGTTGTAGGAACGCAGCCCCGCCTCGACATGGAAGATGGGGATGTGCAGCTTAGAGGCCGCAATGGCTCCGGCCAGGGTGGAGTTGGTGTCGCCAAACACCATCAGCCCGTCGGGCTTTTCGGACAGGAGCACCTCCTCGATTTTTTCGATCATGCGGCCTGTCATTGCCCCATGGCTAAGGCTGTTGATGTCGAGCATGTAGTCCGGCTTGGGAATCTCCATCTCGTCGAAAAACACGTCCGACATATTTTTATCGAAGTGCTGGCCGGTATGCACAATCACCTCGCGAATGCTGGTTGCGGCAATGGCGCGCGATACGGCTGCCGCCTTTACAAACTGTGGACGAGCGCCCACTATGGTTACAATTTTCTTCATCGGTCAAAAGTTAGTAGCAAAACCTCGATGGGTCTTGAATATCCACCTGTAAAGGTCTAAACAAATTCGGAAAGGTCAAAATACATCTAGGAATGGCAAAATGCCCCTAGGATCGACAAGATGGCAGTTACGAGAGGTCAAACGCCTCTGCGATCGACAACTTGGCAGTTACGGGTGCCCAAAACGCACTAGGATCGACAACTTGGCAGGCACGAGAGGCAAAAACGCGCTAGGATCGACAAAGTGACAGTTGCGAAGGGCAAAACGGCGCTAGGATGAACAAAATGGCCGAGATGCTCCTCTATTCAAGGCTCCACACCTTGCCATAAGCTAAAGCAGCGGGCAAGGAATCTAGCTTAGGTACCGTCAGCTAAAGCTGACGGCAATGAAAAGAGCCCGCTTGGTATCAGGCAAAACTAACGACAAAGAATAATGCTCGATTGCTATTAGGCTAAGCTGACGGCAATGAATAGGGCTCCCGTCTTAGCTCACAGCTTGGTTCGCGCAAGCTACCACCTCGTCCATCACCTTCGCCATTTGGGCGGTAAGGTTACGGCGCGAGTACTGGCTGGCACCCGACGAGCCATTTCGGCAATCGCCATCGGTTTTGAACTGCCGGTATAGGGTTTCGATACTGGCGGCCAGGGATTGGGTATCGGTAAAGTCGGAGCAGGTACCCGCGCCAGTGCTCTGCAGTACGGCGGCCACCTCGCCATCGGTAGGGCCAATGGCCACCACCGGCCGGTTGGTTGCCAGGTACTCGAAGAACTTCCCCGTAAGGATACCCTTTGCGTTTGGCGTATTGTTTACCAGTAGCAGCAGCGCGCGCGACTGCATTTGCTGCCTCACCGCCTCGCCGTGGGGCAGGTAGTCGATAAAGGTAACGTTGGCTTCGAGACCGTACTTTGCGATCATCTGCCGAACCGAGATGTCGACCTTCCCCACCAATCGAAGCTGAAAGTCGGAGGCAAACTCGGCATCCTTTCGAACCAGCGAGGAGATGGCCTGCCACAGCACCTCGGGGTTACGCGATGGTGGAATGGTGCCCACATGCGACAGGGTAAACTGCCCATCCAGCACTACATTGTCGACCTTAAAGTCGTCGTCGTCGTAGCCGTTGGTTATGGTGATGGCCTTACGGGCACCCAGGCGCAGGTAGTCGTCGCGATCCTGCTTGGTAACGGTAACCACATAGTCGGCATGGCGCACCACGCGGCGCTCCATGCTATGGTGGCGCCAGTCGGGCAGCTTGGTAAGCATTAAATCCTTGTAAAAATCGATATTAGTCCACGGATCGCGAAAATCGGCAATCCAGGGTATGCCAAAGCGGTTCTTCACCCCTAGGGCAATCATGTGCATGGTATGCGGTGGCCCCGTAGAGATGATGACATCCACAGGGTGCTGGTTCAGGTATTCGGAGAGGTGCTTTACCGATGGTCTGATCCAAAAGCATCGGGCATCGGGGATAAAGAAGTTACCACGAATCCATACGCCCAACTTTTGGGTAAACTTTGGCTTACCCGTTTCGGAAAGAAATCCGGTATTAATTTTCTCCTTCGACTTGCCGCCAACCAACCTTTTGTAGAGGTGGTACGGCTCCCATATCTCGGTTCGAATAACCTCGACACCCGAAGGGATATCGTGAGCCAGAGAGGGATCGTAAACCGGCATTTCGCCATTTAGGGCGGTGTACACCACCGGTTCGTAGCCAAATTCGCGGAGGTACTTCACAAACTTAAGCCAGCGCTGTACGCCAGCACCACCACTTGGCGGCCAGTAGTAGGTGAGAATAAGTGCTCGTTTTAAACCCATAACCTAATGTTACATTGTGATGCGAAGGTAGGAAAAGATGGTTAGAGATGGAAAAGAAGTTGTTTCAGAAGTGAGAGAAGTTAAAGAAACAAGAGAAGTTAAAGAAGAATAGCAGCGAGGTAGCTCATGCAATACACGCTAAAATGATATATATAGGGCCTAGTATCTTCCCTACTCTCGATTCCCTATTCCCTACCAAAAATACCCATTAATGCCAACCCCAACAATAAAATTTTGGGAGGCGTCGCGGGCGTTTTTGTAGGTTGAATAAACGGGAACGTCGTTCTGAATATCGACAATGGCCGAATAGCGAGGACGCGAAATCCCCAGGGCGTAGCTGGTAAAGAACTTCAACCCCATATTCCGCGAAACCATGGTATTAAACGACAAGCCTGTTTCGAGTCCAAAATGGTTATTGGAGTTGGAGCGATAGGCCACAATGCTTTGTTCCGGATCGGAGGCGTCCGCCTTCTTCTTTATCAGTAGCACCGACGATGCGTTGGCGCCCGAGTAGCCGCCGGTAAAGCTATAGCCAATAGAAAAGCGTCGCGATACGGGCAACGAAAAGTAGGGGCCTACCTGGATGGTGTAAACCGACATAACTCCGGGCTCCATGTAGTCGATGGATCCGTTAAAGTAGGGACGGTTCATTATCAGCTCCGGATTTTGTGGTCCCAGCAGGTGGGTTCGAAGGGAAACCTTTCCGCCAAATCCAAAATGGGGGGTAAAAAACCAGGCTGCCTCCGTTGCCAAGTACAAGCCTGTCTTAACCACAATTTCCGTTTTATCGGCCAGTACAAGGGAGTTGTTACGCGTCGAGTGGCCGGAGGTAAAGCTCCAGAAGCTTGGCTTGGAGTCGATCGGTGGAAGCATTTGGTTTATTGCCCTGCTGGAGATCCCATTTTTACCATAAATAAGGTCGCCTAGGTAGTAACCCATCTCCGAAGAAAGCACCCCAACGCCTGCACCGGTAATCACATCCGATAGCCAGTGCTTGTTATTCATCACCCGGCTAATGGCAATAGACGTAGCCGTGGCATAGCCAAAAACGCTGTATAGAGGACTACGGGTAATGCCATACTCCTTGTGCAGCCAGGTGGCCGCCATAAAGGCCGTAGAGGTATGCCCCGATGGAAAGGAGTTCTTAGCCGACCCATCGGGTCGCTCGCGGCCTACCGAATACTTTAACGAATTTACAGTAAGCCCCATAAAAGCGAACGATATTCCGGTAGAGGTAGCCAACCGCCCCCACGAGCTACGCCCTTCGACCCCAAAGGTCTTAAGCGCATAGGTTAGCAGACCGGGTGCATACTGAAGATAGTCGTCGTAACAAAGCTTAAAATGGGGAATATTGAAGTTGCGAGTTGTCTTAAAGTCTCCATCGTTCCCGCAGGATAAGCCGGCGGTAACGAATAAGCCTACGGGAATGTAGGTTATCTGAAACACCCGACTAGTAGTAAAACGCTGAAAGCGGTTATCGAACTTCTCCTTTTGAAAGGGGTCGGGGAACGGGCTATGAACATGGTTAATCGTAGTATCCTCCTGCACGATATAGGGATTGGCATACTGGGCATGCACCTTACCAACAGTCCCCGAGGAGACCATAAAAAGCAGCGTGAGCAAGAGGGGAGCGATTCTCATATCTATATTTTTATTGCGGCCGCAAATATTTTAAAAAAAATGCGCAAACCACCAGAAAACGGTTACTTTTCTTTCAAATAAGTAACATTATAGCACGTCGACCTAATAATCAGCACCATTCCGGCGCTAGAGTAAAAGTAGGCGATTCTCACCAGACCTGCATCAGCAAGCTAGAGGGCTATTCGACAGCAGTACCCACTCCATTTTATTCCACGCAATTATTTCCCCAAAGAGCAACCCAAGCAAATGCACCAAAGCCTCCCCTACTATTTCAAGTTTAGTACAGCTCCACACCAAAACCAGTAGTGAGGCACCGATAACCTGCCGAGTGCATAGCAAGAGCAAAAAAGGAGCAGATATACCGGGCTGCTTAGCGGTAAGAGCAGCGACTCAAATAGATGAAGCCGCCTCCATTTAACACAAAAGTAGAGGGGTTAATAAACATTAAGCTTCGTTTGATGGTTCTACAAGCCGTAAGCCCTTCATTTTAATGCGAACGGTAAAAACAGGTCGGATCATCTCATTACCGTTCCGTTAAACAGGAGGCAGTAAGCACATCGGAAAGTGGAGTCGCAAACCACCATCAAAAAACGGGGCGGAACCGAAAAGCCTTACGAGTAGGGAACTAATCAATTAACAACAGCTATGAAGAAGATTATTTTATCTATTGTATTCATCGGACTACTGTTTACATCCTTTGCTCAAAATGCGGAGAATAAGTGGTCGATTGGCGTATTCGGTGGAAAAACTGAGTACAACGGAGATTGGGGCAATGGGTTCCTCGACTTCAACAAGGCATTCTACCCTATTGGGGCAGTTTCGCTAAACGCCTACCTAAACCGCTCGTTCGACATGGGCATTTTTGCCTCCTACGGCGAATACGGCTACAAAAAGGATGCGCTGCACCGATTTCTAGGAAACAAAACCGACGTTAGCATGCTGCTCACCTACAAGCTGGCCAACGGCTACCTCTTTAGCGAAAACGCCAAGCTTGCCCCCTACATATCAGCAGGAATAGGGGGTGCTCACCTTAGTGGCGATCATATTTGGAATGGCCGCGACTATATTTTCCCTGTTGGAGGTGGGCTTAAGTACAACTTCTGCAACAGCTTTGCCATGCAGTACCAGCTACTCTACAACTTTACCAACCACGACAAGCGCGATGGACGTGCCAACGGCCATAACGAGCAGTTTGCATCGCATACAGTAGGCTTTGTATTCAGCTTTGGAGGAAACAAGGATAGGGATAAAGATGGGGTTCCAAACAAAATAGACTACTGTCCAGATGTTCCCGGACTTATCGACCTAGCGGGTTGTCCCGATAACGATGGAGATGGTATTAAAGATTCGGAAGATCAATGTCCAGATGTAAAAGGCTTAGCTCAATTCAACGGCTGCCCCGACACCGATGGAGATGGAATCAAAGATTCGGAAGATAAATGTCCAAATGTAAAAGGTCTACCCCAATTCAACGGTTGCCCCGATACCGATGGCGATGGCATTCAGGATTCGGAAGACAAATGCCCAACTGTAAAAGGTATAGCAGCACTCCAAGGATGTCCAGATGCTGATGGCGATGGCATTACCGATGCCCTAGACAGATGTCCTAATGCTAAGGGCCCTGCGGCTCTTAAGGGTTGCCCCGATAGAGATGGCGATGGTATTGCAGATATCGACGACAAATGCCCCGATGTAGCCGGAGTGGCTGCCAATAAGGGTTGCCCAGAAGTTACGGTAGCGGAAAAGAAGGTATTCGAAAAGGCGCTACGTGGCATTCAGTTCGAAACGGCAAAATCGACCATTCGTAAAACCTCGTACCCTATTGTTGATGATGTTGCCAAGATAATGATAGCAAACCCAGCTTACATTCTAGCAATAACAGGACATACCGACAATGTAGGTAGGTACGAATCCAACATGACACTTTCGAAGGAGAGAGCCGAATCGGTAAAGGCTTACCTCGTTCAAAAAGGGATAAATGCCGATCGCATCAACGCAACCGGTTATGGCGACAGCCAACCAGTAAGCGACAACAAAACAGCAAAAGGCAAAGCCCTCAACCGTCGTGTAGAGTTTAATATAAACTTCTAGCGAAGAGTACTACCTATATCATAAAAAGTAAGAGGGGATCCCATTTCTGGGGTGCCCTCTTACTTTTTATGGCTCTATTCTATTTGGTGTGAGTAGTCAAACAAGAGTTTGCTCTTTACGGGCGATGTTATTCAACCACGTTGTGGTTGTTTACCACTCCGTTCTTCGTCCCCCGAGTTTCACTCGGGGCTATTAGTATTCAAGCCCTTTCGGGCTTCACGCTATAGAAAATGACGGTTGTCCTTTTCTATAATCCAGGAGTAAATAAGCGATATTGCAGTTAATCCTAAAAGGATTAAATTCGAATAGCCCCGCATGCAATGCGGGGAGAGCCAACCGCAAAAAAGCAACAACCGAAAAGCGGTTGAATATGGAGCGAGCCATGTTACCCACACAAATCGAAATAAAACCCTTTTTTATTCTGGCAAATAGAATTTCGTGCTAGTAAATACGCTCACCCAGCGCCACCTTTAACCGGTAAAGGCTGCTGTTGTAATCTATCTTTGCCTTAATAAGGTACAGCTGGCTTTCGGACAGCGAGGTGGTTGCATCGAGTAGGTCGAGGTTGGTTATGACTCCCGACTTGTAGCTCGTCTCGGCAAGTTCCAGAGCACGGCTGGCCTGCTTAAGCTGCAGCTCAAACTGCCTGATTTTCGTCTGCGCATTCTCCATGCTGAGCCTTGCCTCGGCAACTTCGGTGGTTACACTCCGTCGAATGGCCTCCACCTCGTAGCCGCTGTTTGCAATGGCCGAACGGGCGATCACCGCATTGTTGGCGGTACGATTGCCATCGAAGATGGGCATTCGAAACGAAACGCCCACCGCGTAGTTCAACTTCGGATCGTTTAGGTAGGGGCTATAGCCATTCTTCACACCTCCGTTGGCAAATAGCGAGAGGGTTGGATTATTCTGCATCGTGGTGAGCTTATACCTCATTTCGGCAATGGTACTCTTTTCGGCTGCCGCCTTAAGCTCGTTTCTATTGGCAAAGGCGTAGCGGTAGAGCGAGTCGACCGACATGTTGGGTTGAGCAATGACGATGTTACGGGATACCGCAACCGAGCGTTTAACCTCGCGCCCCATAAGCGTATTGAGCACGGCCTGCTGAACGCCCAATGCAGCAGAGATATCGGAACGCTGGCTTTCGATATTCGAGATACGCACCTTGGTGGTGAGCAGCTCGTACTCGGTAGCCGAGCCGGTTGCCCGTTTCTTGGTTACCATATCCAGATGGCTGTTAAGGGTTCGCAGCTGCTCATCCTTAATATCCTTGGCATTTTGAAGGTAGAGCAACGACAGGTAGGCGTTCACAACGGCTGTGGCAATACGCTGCTTGGCCTGCTCGATGCTGATGCCAACCAAACTTTTGCTCTGCTCCTCGATAGAACGGTCGTTTCGAGTTTTACCAAAATCGTAGAGCAGCTGGTTAACGCTAACCCCTGCATTGTAGCTGTTGTCGGGTGCCATCGGGAACGACGCACCTCCAAACTTAACGCTTGGCACAGGTCCTATATGGGTTACCGATGCCAGCCCATCAACCGTAGGAAGGTACGACGACTTGGAGAGCGCAATGCGCGCATCGGCAATCTTCAGCGCTTCGGAGGCTTGCAAGACGGTAGGATGCGAGTCGACCGCCTCGCGAATGGTTTGGCTTAACGATAGGGTGTCGGCCTGTTGTGCTGCTGCGGTGCTGCCCGAAAACACGAGTAAACCTACAGCGATTGCGTAAGATGCAAGGACACTTCGTCCGTTTGCTATGATGGTCGTATTCATGAGTTACTTTTTATTTCGTTTGTTGATCGCCGTTTGGTGTGTAGCCAAAACAGAGGTATTCCACCCAACAGGGTGATTACGCCTGCAATAAGAAAGTCGTCGTCGATGCCTTGTATGTAGGCCTCCTTGGAGAGCTGCTTTACCACCATGGTTTTTGCCAGCAGCTGCGCGTTGGAGGGCGAGACTCCTGCATGGGTTTGTATATAGGTAGCACCTTGGGCAATGGCCGTTTTGTATACAGGCGACTGCGTATTGACACTTTGGGAGTACATCTCGGAGTGGTAGGCCACCCGGGTGGTGAGCATGGTAGCTAAGATGGCCACACCAAAGCTACCGGCCAGCTGGCGGATTACGTTGGAGATACCCGATGCCTGCCCCATTTGATCGCGAGGAATCTCGGAGAGCGAGATGGCACTTAGCGGGGTAAAGAGTATGCCCAAGGCAAAACCTCGAATGTACAAGCTCAGCATCACAAAGCTATGCTCGGTGAGGTACGAGAGCTGCGAGTTTAGAAAAAACGAACCGGCCAAAAGGATAATACCCGAAGCAATGGGTATTTTAGGGTTAATCTTATTCCCAAAAAATCCGGATATCGGCGACATCAACCCCTGTATTATACCAACAGGTAAAAATACCGCACCCGACTGTATGGCCGTATACCCCAACGAATTTTGCAGGTACAGCGGCAGCAGGAAGGTGCTGCCAAACATCCCCACGCTAAAGATGAAGGTAACCAGGTTGGCCAATCCGAAGTTGTGATTCTTCAGCAGCCGCAGGTCGATTAGCGGATTCTTGATAGTAAACTCCGTTGTGATAAAAACCACAAAGGCTAATGCCGATATGGCAAAGCATATGAGGATGTAGGGCGCATGCCAACCAGCCGAGTTGGTGGCGGCATTGCCTTCGGTAAGCGCGTAGAGTAGCAAGGGTAGAAATAGGACTACGGAAATAAACCCTAGGTAGTCAAAATTCTTAATCCTTGGATTCTTGTACTCCCGCTGGATAACGATGGTTGCCAAAAGTCCTATTATACCAATAGGAACGTTAACGTCGAAAATAAGCGGCCAGCTAAAGGTATCGACAAGGTAGCCGCCAATAAGAGGGCCAAACGAAACCGATGCCGCTGCCGAGATGGCCCAAAAGCCCAAGGCAACACCGCGCTGGTGAGGTGGAAACTCGCGGGTGACAATGGCCATGCCCACGGGCTGTATGGCTCCTGCACCAAATCCCTGAATAACACGCGAGATAATCAGCATATTTTCGTTACCCGACATCCCACAAAGGAACGAGCCGAAGGTAAAGAGCGCCAACCCCAAAAAGTAGATGCGCTTGTACCCAAAACGGTCGGCAAGCCAACCTGCAGTTGGCAGCATCACCGCCATGGCTAGCATGTAGGCGGTAATAACCCACTCTATTTTATCGAGCCCTACGCCAAACGAGGCCATAATTTTGGGCAACCCCACATTTACGATGGTGGCATCGAGCACGGCCATAAAGGTGCCAATCATTACGTTGGCCAGCAGCCACCACTTGTACGATTCATGCTGGGGGTGGTAGGCCGACTCGCGCTTGCGAAGGAGCTTTCGAAACCGATGCGAAGGTGATAGTTTCCTACGCATCACTAATCTCTAATAATTTTTACCACTGCCGACATCCCCGAAAGAATTCGGTATGCCGAAATAGGCTTCCCCTCGGTGGTTCCTTCGATGGATACCTTTACGGATACGCGCTGCGTTACCTTGGTGAAGTTACCCGAGGCATTGTTGGCGGGGATAAGGGAAAACTGTGCGGCGGTATTCGATCCAATGGCGTACACCTTACCGGTAAAGGTTACCCCAGGATAGGCATCAAGCGCAAAGTTGGTTGCCTGTCCGATACGTATTCCCGAGAGTTTGGTCTCCTCGATAAAAAGGACCACCCAGTACCTTTTATTGTTGGTGATGGTGTAAATCGACTGGCTAGCCTGGGCTACATCGCCGGTTAGCAGCCAACGCTTGGCCACAACGCCATCCATGGGCGCATACAGCTTGGCATTGCGAAGCTGCGAGGCAATAACCCCAACCTGTGCATGGGCGCTACCGATGGAGGCGCTGGCACTTGCAATTTGCGATTTGGAGACGTTGAGCTGCGTTTTAGCCGCACCCATCTGCGCCTTAGCGGCCTCGTAAGCCTTTTGGGTATGGGCAAAGCTCTCCTTGGTAATCACATCGCCGGCTAGCTGCTCCTTGGCACGATCGTAATCGTCCTTGGTACGGGCGAGGTTCACCTCTAGCACCTTAATATTTTCCTGATCGAAAGCGAGCTTAGCAACCGCCTGCGACTCGCTGGCTTGTGCTTGAATAATTTGCGCCTCGGCCTGACGTTTCTGCGACAGGAGGTCGGTGCTATCGATTTCGGCCACCAGCTGGCCCTGCTTTACCGAATCCTGCTCGTCGACGTACAGCTTGGCAATACGGCCGAGCATCTTGGCGCTAACCGAAACGTTATCCGAATCGACATGCGCATCGTCGGTGGTTATGTAGTGGGCGTACTCGCTGTAGTAGTAGTACGAGCCTCCAAGTATAAGTGCCACCACGATAGCTACCGGAATAAATACCTTTTTACTTCTCTTCTTTGGGGTTTCCATTGGTCGATTTATCTATTTTATTACAATTTTACCTAACTACTCTGCCACAGTGGAATCACGACACACTAATCACGACACACGAACTGAAAATCGGCGAAGCCAATCACAAAAGTCACCCCCAACTCGCAAAAGTGATTGTAAAATGTGGATGGCGTAAGCTCGTGATACTTGTGTCGTGATACCATACAGGGGTGTTGTGTATTTCCATTTTTACGCTACACTACTCGGCAGGTCTAAACCCGAACTCCCTTAATAAAGATCTCGGTAAACAGCCTTACCTTTTTCACCAGCTCGTTGTACTCCTCGTCGTTAAGGTAGAGCACATCCTTCCGGCCAATGGTCATTTTTCGAAGTCCCTTCAGCAGATCGAGAAAAAGGTTGGCCATCTCGTTCGAATCACCGACATTGAATATCCCCTGCGCCTTCCCACTTTCCAGCACCTTCTCTATCATGACCATCTCGCGCTGGCGCAGCTCAACAATATGCAGCCTAGCCTCCACATTCTGCATAACATCGGAATGCTTGGCACGGCTTAGGTTGAGGAGCTTTCGGAAAAAGCCAATGTTGATTTCGACATAGGCCCGAAGCATATCGGCAGGATCGGTAAGCACGGCATACTCCTGCTCTACCCTGCTGATGAACTCGGTATGCTCGCTATCGATTACGGCCCTAAAGAGCTCGCCCTTATCCGAAAAGTAGTAGTAAATCGAAGCCTTCGACATGTTTAGATCAGCCGCAATTTCGCTTACCGATGTCTTATCGTAGCCGTACATGCCAAAACGGTTTTGCGCTGCCGTAATAATTTGCTTCAGCCGGTCGAGGTTGTCGCCACAATGCGTTATTAGTACCATTAAAAAAATTATTCTACTGTTTGACTCATCGGTTCAACGGGTCAAAGATACGAAAGGAGAAATGGCATAAGGGGGAATTGGTATTAATTAACGTACACTTTTGGAGCAGGGAGGGGAAGGAAGAAGGAGAAGTTAGAGAAGTTAGAGAAGTCAGAGAAGTCAGAGAAGTCAGAGA
>CAXYUU010000013.1:0-20650 GCA_964292015.1 uncultured Acetobacteroides sp. | reverse complement strand
TAGAGGTTATTAAAACGCGAAGGTAAATACTCTTCCGAGCGGTAGCAGCTATTGATACGCGAAGGCCAATTCCCTTTCGAGCGGTAGAGGTTATTAAAACGCGAAGGTAAATACTCTTCCGAGCGGTAGCAGCTATTGATACGCGAAGGCCAATTCCCTTTCGAGCGGTAGAGGTTATTAAAACGCGAAGGTAAATACTCTTCCGAGCGGTAGCAGCTATTGAAACGCAAAGGCCAATTCCCTTCTGAGCGGTAGCAGCTATTGAAACACGAAGGTAAATACTCTTCCGAGCGGTAGAGGTTATTGAAACGTGAAGGTAAATACTCTTCCGAGCGGTAGCAGCTATTGAAACGTGAAGGCAAATACTCGTCCGAGCGGTAGAGGTTATTGAAACGCGAAGGCATATACTCGTCCGAGCGGTAGAGGTTGTTGAAACGCGTAGACAAATACTCTTTCGAGCGGATGAGATCATTGAAACGTGTACCCAAATTGTCGTCCGTGCAGGCACTTTAGGTGAAACGGGTGGGCAAATACTCGTCTGAGCGGTAAAAGCTCTTAAAAACGGCACCAGTATGCCGTTTTGAGCGGTTGATGCTAGGGTTTGCCAAGCATACTTACAGGAATTTCGTCGGCGAGGGGTAGCTTTGGGATAAATGGTTCGTTTGCGAGATAGGTGAAAGCTGCCTCCGCCCAAGCAAAAGGGTAGGAATGGGAGCGCCTTTCTACCGGTTGGTGATGATTTTTTGCGCCCACTTTGGGGTATTCGTAAACGCGAGCCGAAGATGCGTGTACCGTTTGGAGGATCGGCTGCGTTACAAAATTGGGGACGACCTGTACAACTGCTCGTTTGGTGTTTTCGAAAGGCTACACCCGATTGGCTGTTGCCGGACGAATTGTAGCAAGCCAGCAGGTAAATGGCAATCGTTTTGGTCCGAACGGATAATCTGTGCGGAAACAAAGCAAAATATACTTTACATTTGCCCTGAAAGTCCATCTTTGGGCAAAAAGTTCGGCCTGCTTTTTTAGGGCAGCATACGCGATCGACGAATTCGTAGGTATCTTTGATCTGAGTTTAGGGTTGCCATATCGAATTTTTTAGTGACCCGCTAAAAAATGGACAGCTGCCGATGGCCGAAAATACGGCTATAAATCAGCAGTGTGTAGGTAGCGTTAGCTACTTGTTAGGGTTTTATATAGGATGATTAACTTACTGGTCGGCCAAAAATGGTGCCATTGAGCTCGCGATTTGATATTTTTGAAAGTAACATACCAACCCATGAAGGAGAATAGGTTTTACAAAACCGAACGGCTATGCAGCAAAAAGGATTTCGAGCAGCTTTTTATGGGTTCGGAATCTTTATTCGTTTACCCCTTTAAAGTTGTTTACCGAACTGTCGACTACTCCGAGAAGGAGTGCATCAAGATTGGGATCAGCGTTTCAAAGCGCAACTTTAAGCGGGCGGTGAAGCGTAACTTTATAAAGCGGCGGATACGCGAGGCGTTTAGGTTAAACAACCATGCGTTGAAGCTGTTACTACACGAGCAAAACATAGGTCTTCAGTTTGTGCTCGTATACGTTTCGAAGGAGGTCCAAGAATTTGCCGTAATTGAACCAAAAATTAAGATTGTACTTGAAAAACTTGCTAAAATACTGTCGAAACCTGCTGGTGTGGATACTCCTGCTGCCAATTAGGTTTTACCAGATTGCCCTATCGCCACTAAAGCCGCCATCGTGCCGGTTTACGCCCACCTGCTCGGCCTACGCCGTGGAGGCGCTAAAAAAACATGGCCCCATAAGGGGTTTGTGGCTTTCGGTTTGGCGCATACTCCGCTGCAATCCTTGGGGTGGGAGCGGGTATGATCCGGTTCCTTAGCAAGCGGGCGAGCTGCTGATGAGGCAGAAAAATCGGCCTGTGCTTTGGTGGGACTTGTCATCCCCGTGTCGAGAGTTGGGGGCGTTTTTTTTTGGAGGGCATCAACCTGTACAAGGGCGATACCAACTCATCCCCGCTTTTTTTAATGGTTGATCCGTATTTTAGTTAGGCACATTATAACGATCACAAAGGGGGAGCGATTCCTTTTTGCATCGAATTAACGTTAAGCTATAATTCAATTAGTAACATCTTTTTCGTCGACTATGAATAGGATAAAAAGAATGCTTATCAATGGAAAGAAGTATGTAGCCGTTGCCCTTTCGGGCTTGGCACTATTCCTAATGTTCTCGTTTACGAGTCCAAACTACAACTTTGCCAAAAGTTTAGACGTATTTTTCAACGTGCTGAGGGAGATCAACATCTTCTACGTTGATGAGGTAAATTCGGAGGACTTGGTTAAGAAGGCCATTAACGAAATGCTTGCAACGCTCGATCCGTATACCACCTACATTTCCGGCGATGAGATGGCCGATTTCGAGTTTATGACTACCGGTCAGTACGGTGGTATGGGGGCGCTTATTAGAAAAACGGGCGAGTATATCGAAATATCCGAACCGTACGAAAACTTTCCAGCCGCCAACGCCGGGCTAGTTCCTGGCGACCTTCTTGTCGGTATCGATGGTAAGTCGCTTAAGAATGCCGATGTTACCAAGGTTAGCGCCATGTTAAAGGGTAAGGCCGGTTCGAAAATGCTGCTTCGTATTGTTAAGCTCCGCACCAAGGATACGGTGGACGTTACCGTAACCCGCCAAATTATTAAGATCCCGGCCGTTCCGTACAGCGGAATTGTACAGGATAAGGTGGGGTACATCCGTTTCACCAGCTTTACAACCGACTGTAGTAAGGAGGTTAAGGAGGCGTTGGTTACGCTCAAGAAGCAAGGGGCAACCTCTATTGTGCTCGATCTACGTGGAAATCCTGGCGGTTTGCTCAACGAGGCCGTTAAGGTGGTTAACCTATTTGTTCCACGCGGCCAGCTGGTGGTTAGCACCAAAGGAAAGGTTAAGGAGTTTGACGCCATATACAAAACCGAATCGGAACCGGTAGATACCAAAATTCCATTGGTGGTGCTGGTTAACAGCGGATCGGCTTCGGCTGCCGAAATTGTATCGGGTGCTCTTCAGGATTTGGACAGGGCTGTGGTAGTGGGCAACCGCACTTTTGGAAAGGGGCTGGTTCAAACAACCCGTCCGGTGGGCTACAATGCGCAGGTTAAAATAACCACGGCAAAGTACTACATTCCTTCGGGACGATGCATCCAGGCACTCGACTACTCCCACCGTAATCCGGATGGTAGCGTGGGTAACGTTCCCGACTCGCTAATTACGCCATTCAAAACAAAGAATGGGCGAGTGGTGTACGATGGCGGTGGCGTTATGCCCGATGTTAAGGTGGATGCCGATCATATTAGTAAAATTGGCATGAGCCTTCTTGCAAGGGGGTTGGTTTCCGACTATGTAAACGAGTACTACGTTAAGCATACCGAAGCGCCAGCGGTTCGTAGCTTTAAGTTTTCGGATAGGGACTACGACGATTTCATGAAGTTTCTCGAAAGTAAGGAGTACGATTACACCACCCAAACCGATGTGCTGCTGAAGCAGCTCGAGGAGGCGGCGAAGAGAGATAAGTACTACAGCCATGCTCAGAATGAGCTCGAGGCGCTCAAGAAGCAGCTTTCGCACGATAAGAAGAAAGATTTGAAGCTGTTTAAGGAGGAGATTAAGTCGTACATCGAAGAGGAGATCATCGGAAGGTACTTCTTTCAAAAGGGAAAAATCGAACGTTCGCTAATGGAGGATACTCAAATGAAGCAGGCCATAAGCGTAGCCGAGAGCAACAACAAGGTTGTCTCTATTTTGGCTAGAAAGTAGCAGCCTGTACAGGAAGGACGTACGAAAAATCATAAAAAAACCCGCTGAGGATTATCTCCAGCGGGTTTTTTATTTGGGGGCATCCCTATTTTTTGATGCGTATCTTTTGCCTGCGTACCGCAACCTACTTTTTAGGTTCGTCGATCTTTTCGGTAAGCTTCATCTTTAGCTTTTCGAAGTAAGGCTTTGCCTTCACTTCTTTCAGAGCCGAAATTCTGGAATCGATATAGCTGCTCAGCTGCGTCATCTCCTTTTTGGTGGCGTACTCTGCAACAACAGGAGTTACCTGGCTAAGAATGCTGTAGCAATCCTGGTCGGTTAGCTCTAGCTTTTTTAGCGATACCTCTACGATACCCGCTAGTGCTACACCATTCTTTAAAAATTTGGCATCGGCCATATCCAGAATGGTGTTGTACTTAAGAATATTGTCGGGGCGGCTTGCTGCGATTATGCCTCTAAACTTTTGAACCTCCTCCTTGCTGTAAACCGAACCTTTGCGGTTTACCAGGTATGACATTGCTTTTTCGGTAAACACGTTGGCAATCTTAGCGCTTACAGCCGAGTCGCCTACTGCATCGGTAAACTTGATGCGGTTGGTGAGAATAAACATGAACTCCTTGCTCGATGCATCGTTGATGAAGCTGTCGTATATCGTCCAGCTTTCTTTACTTGTTCTGTCGCTTTCTTTCAGCGAGCGAAGGTAGGCTACGGCAACATCCTGTGCCACATCTTCCATGTAGGCATCCTTAAGGGTGTTTAGGTAGGCGTTTACAAATGCAGGTTCGCGATTTCCGGCTTGGTAGGCGGCCTGTTGACCGGCGAGCGAGGTTTTCGGATCTAAGGAAACTTTAGCCTTTGCAAGAAAGTCGTCGGCATCTGATCCACCAACAATCTTATGAACAAGGTTTCCGGCCGAATCAAGAATCAGGAATGTTGGGTAGGCCTTAATTCCATACTTCTTTGCCAGCTCAATTCCTTCTCCCTTTTCCATGTCAAACTTAAGGTTGATGAAGTTGGCGTTGAAAAAGTCGGCTACCTTATCCTGGGTGAATACGGTGTTCGACATATACTTGCATGGGCCACACCATGTGGTGTAGGCATCCATAAATATGAGCTTACTGCTTGTCTTTGCTTTCGCTAATCCTTCCGAAAATGTTCCATGCTCGAAGCTCACGCTGCGCGTTTGGGCAAAAATATTGCCAGCAAAAAAGCTCGTTAAAATCAGGGCTAGTGCTACTTTTTTCATTGTCTATCAGGTTGGGTGGATAATATTATTGTGGGGCTAAATCTACTGAAGTTTTAGATTTTTTAATGCTGAAAAGCAGAAAAGGTTTGGGATGCTCGCTGCGAATGGGTGATGGTGGTGTGTTCCGATTTCGTACTGCCCAATTGTGGGGGCTGTTGGTGGTTTAAATCGGTAGGAGACAACCGAGATTTCGTGAAACCTATTTTTTAGTGGTTGATCGGTGCAAATTGCAGGGTCATCGGTATAAATAGCAAGGGTGTCGATGCAATTAGCAGGGTCGTCGATATAAATTGCAAGGTCATCGGTGCAAATAGGAGGGGTGTCGATATAAATAGCAGGGGCATCGATGCAATTAGCAAGGTCGTCGATGCAATTAGCAGGGTCGTCGGTATAAATTGCAAGGGCATCGGTGCAAATAGCAGGGGCGTCGGAGTAATTTGCAGGGTTGCCGGTATAGCTTGCAAGGGGTCGATGCAAATTGCCAGACTGGCGGTGCGTTTAGCGGGGGTATCGGTGCGTTTTACGCCTCGGTTGGTAGTTGAGCTCTTGCCGCTAGGCTGGTTGGCCTAAAGCGGTCTTATTTCACATCGGATTGGAACCGTTTGTTGGAGCAGCCGCCCTTTTTTCGGAGCTGGCGTGCACCTATACCGGTTCGAGGTTTAGCTTTTGCCTAACCTGCTGGAGTACCTTACCAAAATCGTCGTCCGATTCCAGGAAGTTTAACTCGTCGATATCGATGACCAGGACCTTGCCAATGTGGTAGCCCTTGATCCAGGTTTCGTAGTGCTCGTTAAGATTTCTGAGGTATTCGAGGTTGATTCCCTTTTCGTACTCACGTCCCCGGTTGTCAATTTGTTTAACCAGCGTTTCGACCGATGCCTTAATGTAGATCAGCAGGTCGGGCGACTGTACCAGTGAGGTGGAAATGTTGAACAGGTCGAGGTACGACTGGTAGTCGCGCTCGTGCATCAGCCCCATCTGGTACAGGTTGGGGGCAAAGATGAAGGCATCTTCGTAAATGGTTCTGTCCTGAATTACATTTTCCTTTCCTTTTCTGATGTCAACAATCTGTTTAAGACGCGACTGTAAAAAGTAGATCTGAAGGATAAACGACCACCTAAGCATATCGCGGTAAAAATCGTTGATATAGGGGTTCAGGTCTAACCCTTCGAAATGGGATTTCCAGCCCAATTTTTCGGCGAGCATTTTAGTCAGGGTGGTTTTGCCGCTCCCTATATTTCCTGCAACTGCAATTTGTAGCATCTTACTCTATGTGTGAAGTTGGAATACGCCGGGCCATATGTTGATGGGTTGTGCGGGGTATTCTAAAAGTTTAGGCGAAGGATTTATTTATTTCGAGCAACTTTTCGACAAAGTCGCGATTGCTATGTAAGCGGGGAACCTTGTACTGGCCACCGAGCTTGCCGCTTCGCTTTAGCCATTCGTAGAATACTCCATTTTTGATGGAGTGCACAACGGGTAGCTGTAGCGTAATGTTTTTGAACCGTTTTGCCTCGTAATCCGAGTTGACCTGAATAAGGGTTTGGTCGAGTATGGAGGTGAACTCGGAAATATTTGCCGGCTCTTTTTCAAATTCGAACACCCACTCGTGCCCTCCTTTGGCCTCCGAATTCATGAATATGGGGGCTGCGGTATACTCGCTAACAATGGCACCCGTTTTTTCGCAGGCGGTTTTGATGGCTTGCTCGGCATTATCCACAATGAGCTCCTCGCCAAAGGCGTTGATATAATGGGTGGTTCGGCCGGTAATCCGAATTTTGTGGGGGTAAAGCGAGGTAAACTCAACGGTATCGCCGATAACGTACCGCCACAAACCTCCATTGGTGGTGATAACCATTGCGTAGTTTACTCCCGTTTTTACATCGGCAACGGTGAGTGGCGTGCAGCTCTTTTCGAAGAAGCAGTCCATGGGGATAAACTCGTAAAAGATACCGTAGTCGAGCATCAGCAGCATGTCGCTGGAATTCGGATCGTCCTGTAGGCCAAAAAAACCTTCCGAAGCGTTGTAGGTTTCCATGTAGTGCATCGAGTTCGACGGGAAAAGGTTGCGGTACTGCTCGCGGTAGGGCATAAAGCTCACCCCGCCATGAATGAACAGCTCCATATTTGGCCATACCTCTAGGAGGTTGCTTTTTCCGGTATACTCTAAGATGAACCGCATGAGCACCATGTTCCACGACGGCACCCCTGCAAAGTAGGTGACGTTTTCTTGGATGGCCTCCTCTGCAATTCGGCGCATCTTTTCTTCGAAATCGGGAATTAGCGCGATCTTTTGGCTAGGCGTGCGAAATAGGTCAGCCCAAAATGGAATATTTTCGATGAGTATTGCCGAAAGATCGCCCGTGAACGCTTTATCGTTGAGCCGGTCGATCTGGTGGCTTCCGCCCAGCGTTAGCCCTTTACCGGTAAATATTTGGGTTTCGGGATAGTTGTAGTTGTAAATGGTGAGCGTGTCTTTTCCACCCTGAAAGTGGATGTTGTTCAGCGATTCGTCGCTAACAGGGATGAACTTGCTCTTATCTTCGGTGGTGCCCGACGATTTGGCAAACCAGCAAATTTCTGTTGGCCAAAGCACATTTTGCTCGCCCTTGCGAACGCGCTCGATAAATATTTTTGCCTGGTTGTAGTCCTGTACTGGTGTTCGCTCTTGAAACGTTTCGATACTTTGAATAGACGCAAAATGGTGCATTTTGCCCCATTCGGTATTCTTGGCGGTTTCAATCAATCCTTTAAAAATTGCCTCTTGCGTTTCGAACGGTCGTTTACGAAACTCATCGAAGCATTTAAGACGCTTAGTGCTTAGCAGATTTACAATAGAGTTGATTATCGGCATACGTGCAGGGTCTATTTTTACTCAAAGATATTTATTTGCCATTTTCAGACAAATAGCCAGAGTGGGTTATGGGTGATCTAAACGGGGACTAGCTAATTTTTAGTGCTTCGAGGTGTGTGCAGTCGGCAATGCAAACCGGACTGAAGATGTTCGTGCTGTAGTCGTAGTCGAAAATCGAGAGGGCAAGGTTGGGGTGGAAGTAGCTATCCATTTTCGAAAACGGTTGGTTGAGTAGGTGGCACATTAGCACCCTAAGCGCTCTACCGTGCATGCAAATGGCCACATTCGCCTCCTCCTTTTTCGAGAGAACGATATCAAGAGCCAGCTTCATTCGTTCTCGAACTTCAGCTGGACTTTCTCCCCCTTCGACCTTGGCATTGCCATCATCATTTTTCCACTGCTTGAGCAGCTTTTCGAGGGCAAAGGTGCCCTCCTGGTCGAACATTGCCTGACCCTCCATTACGCCAAAGTCCATTTCGTCGAATCCCGAGAGTATTTCGTAAGGAAAACCGCACTCTATCATAGGGAGCATTGACTGGTAGGTACGTTGCAACGATGAAATATAGATTTTATCAAAAGGGATGTCCTCGTAGTTGTGGTAGAATGCTTCGGCTTGCCGGTGGCCAAGCGCGTTTAACGGAGCGTCTACCCCTCGACCTTGAATTAGATTTTGGCTGTTACAGTCGGTTTCGCCGTGGCGAAGAAAGTATATTCGTTTTTTCATTGTAATTCTTTTGTCACTTCAAATATAGTCTTTTGAAAATTAGATTTTAAACGCAGGGATGTGGAAGTTGTATTTTTCAGCAAATAGTAGAAAAGTATTGACGAGTAGCCTCTTAATTAGGGCCTGCCGATGTGAACAGGACAACAGAGTGGTTTACTGGTGGTGTTTTTGTTTACGTGGCAACCAAAAAGTAGGGCTGCGGATCACCGTGCGAATTGTTGCATATGCCTAATATTGGGGATTGGTGATTTATATCACCGAACTTAAGCTCGATACTGCTGTTCTTTGTCAGGATATTAAGTAGAGCACTTTATAATTACGTAGATGAGTTTTTTAAGTAACCTGTTTGGATCTGAACCAAAAATCGATTTCAAGTCATTAGTCGAAAATGGTGCGACAATTTTAGATGTTAGAAATCCTCAGGAGTGTGTTTCGGGATGTATTAAGAATTCAGTAAACATACCTCTAGGCCTTCTTTCCGAACGTTTCACGAAAATTGATAGGAGTAAGCCTGTACTTGTTTACTGTGCATCTGGCATGCGAAGCGCTTCGGCAAAAGCATTTTTGGAGCGCAACGGATTCAAGGAGGTATATGATGGCGGAGGTTTTCATTCTCTATTGCGCAATTTAGGGCAGTAGCAGGCGCTGTTTTTTGGGTGGTAAAACCGAAAGGAAGGGCGATTACGCTCCTTCTTTGGGAGATAATTTAATTTGCTGTGGCGTTTTAGTTAAAGCAAAAGGATAATGTTTTAAAAATAGAAAAGGCTATCCATAAGGGATAGCCTTTTCTCTATATTGGTGTATTCCTATTTTCTTGTAGGTTCTTCTTCCTCTTCTTCTTCCTCTTCGTAATCGGTTTCGTCCTCTTCGTCATCAAACTCTTCGTCGAAGTCTTCATTCTCAGAATCGTCATCGTCTACATCTTCGTCTTCACTTTCATCTCCATCATCGTAGAAATCAGCGATAGATTCACGTTTGAACTTCAAAAAATCGTAGTCCTCATCGAAATCCTCGACATCGTACAGCTCTTTCTTTTCGTTTTTTGGCTTTTTGTCAGGAGTTAACTTTTTTCCTTTCTTAAGGTCGCCAGAGTCGAAAGTTTCCTCTTTTGAAACAGGGCGAAATTCTTTATTTGCTTTCATTTCGGAGCCGAATTAATAAAATTACCTAACGGTATTTATTTTTTGTTTTAGTTGTTAAACACTATGGCTTTTGCCTTTACTTCCGATGCAATTTTAAAACATTTTTCGGACTTTAGTATAGGACGTAAAATAATTATTACATCTTTTTTCATTTTTTTTTTGCAGGGTACGCTATCGTTCACTTTTGAAGCAATCGGAAATGAGCTAAATATGGCTCTGCGTTCGTGATTTCACCTGTTTATATGTTGGTAACTACTGGCATATGAGCTATTTCATGCCGGTTGGAAATATTCAGTACGGTTTGCGCTATTGCTGATATCGATTATTCCATATTGGTAAATCTGATGTGGCTTATTCCTTCACCGATCGAAATGGTGTACACGATTTTCAAAAACACTTCGATTGATATTTAGGAGAGAGGTGTTTTCCTCACCTTGCTAAGTTGGGGATGGTGCAGGGATTTCGCGTTTAAGATGTATCATTTTTCATCTACTCACTAAGCTTATTCGGAGTTATTCCCTTGGTCAAGGAGGGGTGCCCGCAGGGCGGGGTGGTTTTCTTTACAAACAAGCCAAATGAATCAATTTTGGTCATGCTCTATTCTTTAACGCGAAATTCCTAGGTGAGTGTGTTATCGTATGGTGTCTTAACTTTACGGTGCTCCCATAAATAGGAGAGGCTTCGTGTATTACGAAACCTCTCCTGTTTTTGCTGGCTACTTTAAAACGGTAGCATTTGTTGAAACGACTTCAATCATTTTACTGAATATGTATTGTTTGCTTCAAATGCATCAGGAATGTTGACATCCCCAAGCGTTATTTTTGCTACTGGCTTTTGGAATGATTGTTTAAGGTTCCACGTGCTACTATTTTCCCAAAGCTGTGCTGTTTGGTAGATTGTTTGACTGGTGCCATCGGTAAACGAAATGGTTAGCTTAACTGGAACTGGGAATAATCCTTTTTTAGTGACTGTTAGTCTTACATTATTTCCGTTTATAGCTACATTATCGAGCGACAAGTCGGCGTAGCCGTACTCGTAAAACCAGCTATTCCAATACCACGAGTAGTCTTTCTTTGTGGTTGAGTTAATGGTGTAAATGAGATCGGTTGGCGTTGGGTGTTTGCTCTCCCAACGGGTAACATACTCCTTAAGTACCTTTTGGAACAGCTCATCGCCAAGCATATCGTGCAGAAAGTAGAATCCAGTAGCGGCTCGGCCGTAGTTCTGCATCATGTAGGTGGTTTGGTTTAGGTTGGTGCTGGGCACGGCAAGTGGAATATCGTTAACGGTTCCCATTGTTCGCTTGCTGTACGAGGCAATGTAGTAGTGAGGGTTTGGGTTGCCGTATTCTGATTCAATTACCTTTGGAATGAAGGTTACTAACCCTTCATCTATCCAGCCATAAAGGGTTTCGTTGGTTCCAACCATAAAGGGGAAGTAGGAGTGGCTAACCTCATGAGAGGTAACGAATACCTTTTGTTTCGGATCGGCTACAGGGCCGTCGTTGCACATCATTGGAAATTCCATTCCGAAGTCACCTTCGTAAACGGTCATGTGCGGATAGGGATATGCCACGCCTATAAGCTCGTTGGAAAGTCGCTGGATAGTTCTTTGGGCAATGGAGGCAATATTTTCTCCCGCCCCGGAGCCTACTTTGTAAACGGCATTAACCAGTACGCGGCGTTTGGTTGTTGGATCAACCTCTACGCTGGTGGCATCCCATACGTAGTGGTCGCTAACACCAAATGCAAAATCGGGAACATTGGATGCCTTGAAGTGCCAATTAGTATTTGCGTTAGGTTTGATTACTTCACCTTTTGATAAATCTTCGGCGGTGGATATTCTTACCACTTCGTTCGACTGTTTTGCCTCGGATAACCTTTTTAACGTTGTATTCGAAAAGATATCTTCTGCATTTTGGAGTTCACCTGTTGCCCATGCTATTTGGTTTTTAGGAAGGGTAACCTCCACATCGAAATTGCAGTAGTCGTTGTAGAACTCCTGCAGACCGGTGTAGCTCTCGGTGCTCCAGCCGTTGATGTCGTCGTAAACGGCAATCTGCGGATACCAGTATGCTACAAAGTAGGAGGTAGAGTCGTATCGGCCCATTCGGATAAGCGTTTTGGTGGGGAGATTTACCTTCCATGCAATATCGAGCGTCACCGATGTTTTTGCCCTTACGCTTGGCTTCATGGGAATAATGGCGTTGGTGCCTACGTATTTTAGCCTTTCGATGGAAATTGGTGCTCCATTTACCCGTATTTCCTGTAAATCGACACCGCGATTGAGGTCGCTAGGATCAACATCGGCTTGACGGGCCGCTTCGGCTTTAAATAGGTTGGGGTAAAGGCGAAGTATAATGCTTCGGAGCGAGTCGGGACTGTTGTTTTCGTAAACGATGGTTTCGCGACCAATCAGCTCTCCGGTTTTTGGATCGAATGTGGCCTTAATTTTGTAGTCGGAGTGGTTTTGGAAGTAGCTTGGGCCAGGTTTTCCCGTGATGGTGCGGGTTCCACGTTCGATAGCTCGCTGTACGTTGAGCGGGACAAATAGGTTTGCGTGCTGTGCCATTAGCGGTACGCTAGCCAGTAAGCTTAATGAGGCAACGATGGTTCTTAGCTTCATAGTAGGTTTATTGTAGCATGTTATTTCGTAGTTTGGAGGGCTTGTTTTTGGACATACCGTAAAACAGCCCTACACTTTTGGCAAAGACGCAGGTGTGTTTGCGATGTGACAGGGGTATTCCTTGTGAAATGATATTTCTCAGAGTTCGTAAAAGTTTTTATTCCGCTACTGTAATAAATTTGCGGTAGAATCGTCTACAAGAAAACTAGCAGCAAAAGATGTTTACGCTAAATAGTCCAACCATACGTAATAAGCTTCTTCGTGTTGCCCTCCGCCTGCTGGGGAGTAAGGATGATGCCGAAGATGTGGCGCAGGAGGTGTTGTTGAAGCTTTGCCAGCATACCGATGTCGAAAAGTTGCAGAATGCCGAAGCGTATGCCGTTACCATGACGAAGAATCTGTGCCTAGATATTAAACGACGGTCATCTCGAACCCGCATGGTTAGCCTCGACAACGCCAACCATAAGGTGGATGGTCAGTCTCCACACACTCGGCTCGAGCAGGCCGATGGCTACAGCCACATTCGGCAGCTGATGGAGCAGCTTAGCGAAAGCTACAAGATGGTGGTGCACCTGCGCGATATCGAGGAGTTAGAGTATGCCGAAATTGCCGAAATAATGCAGATGACCGAGAATCAGGTGAGGGTAACGCTATCCCGAGCCCGTAAAAAGCTGAGGGATTCCCTTTTAAACGATCAAAACTTTGAGCATGAAAAGAGCAGAAGAGCTGTTGAGCAA
This sequence comes from uncultured Acetobacteroides sp., assembly GCA_964292015.1. Taxonomy (GTDB): domain Bacteria; phylum Bacteroidota; class Bacteroidia; order Bacteroidales; family ZOR0009; genus Acetobacteroides. Next base: position 7,517 of record CAXYUU010000013.1, on the reverse strand, counting down.
GTACTTTGAGGGAGATACCTCGTTGGCAGAGGAGAGGTGGCTCAAGGAATACTTTAGAACAACGCCAGTATTACCTCCTAGCTGGGAATCGTACCGCACAATATTTGGTTTTTTCGAAGGCGAGCAGGCTATCGTCAGCAGCAGGTTAGCTTCGATTCCCATAAAGCATAACTTTAAGCGAAACATTTGGCTATCGACCGCAGTAGCTGCAGCATGTATTGCTTTTACCGTACTCTTTGAGGTCGATAAGCCTATCCCAACTCCAACTTCAGGTAGCCTATCGGAAGTAGTTAAAGTAGAAAATGTAACAAAATCGTATAAAGTACCCGAACGTAAGGTAAAATCCTCGCCGGTACGCGTACGGACGACTACGGGGAGCCACATAGCAAAGGCGCCTGTTCGGCATCAGGTCTCCAAGCCTAGCCGTACTCGAAAAACCATCGATGCCCTCGAAGAGGTGGATGGATTGGAGAGAGGGTTGCAAAATTTCGAGGTTATTAGGGAGGTTAACCACTCGCTTTCGCCTCTATCGAGCTTGGCCTGCCTGCAGGAGTACTTTCCAAAAGAAAAAAGTAGCAACTAAAATAGAAACCCAATGGAACGAGCATGAATGCCGGGATTCAACCCCGTAGATGTAAATCTTCCATGCGAGTTACCCATGACAACTAAAAACAATTAATTCATATGAAAAAGTTTGGTCTCATTATCGGCCTTGCCATCATTGGCACAATGACTTTTACTGGTGTCGCATCGGCTCAGTGTAAGGTGGAGAATACTTTTGATAAGTATAAGATCGACAGCCGCTGCAACAGCGTTATCATGAGTAAGGAAATGCTCAAGGTTATCGCTAGCCAGCATCCGCAATCGAGGATTGCCGACGACTTAAAGGATATCAGCAGCGTTAAGATTCTTTCGGTAAAGATTCCTCGCGAACGAAAGTATACAACGGCTTTTGTTTATTCTAACGGCAATATGGGCCATAATAGAGTTAAGGTTACCAACGGAGATGTTACCTCGGATGGTGGTGCCACTAGTATTGCAATGGTAAGTAGCGGCGCATCATCGGCAAATGACTCATCACAAGCTTACACGATAACAACCAATGGCACTAGCGAAGGTGAAGAGCTGGCTTCTTCAGGAGTGAGGAATGGTAAGTACGGTCGCGGTAGAGTACAAATCGAGAAGCAAGCCCAACGTACTGCCGATCAGAAGCTGAAAATCGAGGAGATTACCGCCCTAACCAAGCAGATTGCCAAGGAGGTGGATAGCTGTATCGAAACCTCTAAGTACACCGAGCTGATGAGCGTCAACGAGGATGGTAAGATGGTGAAGTACTTTTCGAAGCAGGTGGATGACAAGATTAAGGAGTTTATTGTGGTGTCGAACAGCAGCAAGGAGTACAGCTTGATTGTTATCAAGGGCGACGATATCAAAATTGAATCGGTAAGCCGGCTAGGAAATATCATTCCTAGCGCTCGTATCGATGTAGATGATTACATTAACTAGCACTGGTTAAAATCTCTGTTTTATAAGTTGATATTAGGAAAAGGGGGACAGATTGATGATCTGTCCCCCTTTTAGTATTTGTCAAGTTACTTGAATTAGCGGGGTCAAAATATCCCCATTGTTTTCCTGCTTATATATTTCAGCTTTATGGATTCAATCCATTGATTGAAGCTATTCTTTTTTGCCTACCTATACCTATTGTTCAACCCCTTCGGGGCCGAAGTTGCCGAGGTTTAATTCCACGGGCTAAAGCCCGTGGTTATTCAGATTAAGCTGCTTTGCAGCTTTTTTTGATGGATTTAATCCTATCGTAGCTGAATATTGATGAAATTCAGAATAGGATAAGCTATGTTGTAAGTGCGAAATTCCTGGGATCAACCTTGCTTTGTAGTACATCTTTTAGGATGAGCTTTGTACGAACGAAAAATGAGGAACCAGCCACCGCTAGTTCCTCTTTTACATTGCCTATCTCATGTCTAAAATCGCAGTATAGGCTTTCAAGTATATCAGGCGTAAGCCTCGTGATACGTGCGTTGTGATACCATAGGGATGCTGAGTAGCTGTCTAAAATCTCACATCTAATATCTCACTTCTCATCTCTCCCAATCTAGTGCGCCACCAGCCAGCTGTTGCCTATGCCCGCCTCGGCGGTGAGGGGAACCACCAGCTGGGCGGCCTTTTCCATTTCCTCCACTACCAGCGCCTTTACCTCGTCCTGCTCCGACTTGTACACGTCGAACACGAGCTCATCGTGTACCTGTAGGGTCATCTTCGAGCGGAGGTTGCGCCTTTTGAGCTCGGCGTGAATGGTGATCATCGCAATTTTGATGATATCGGCTGCCGAGCCTTGCAGCGGGGCGTTAATGGCGTTGCGCTCGTCGATATTACGGCTCATGGCGTTGCCCGAGTTGATGTTGCGCAGGAATCGCTTGCGGCCAAACAGGGTCGACACGTATCCATCGGCACGCCCCTGGGCAATGACGCTATCCATGTAGGTTTTTACGCTGGGGTAGGTGGCAAAGTATCCGTCGATAAGCTCCTTGGCTTCGGCCCGGGGGATGTTCAGCCGTTGCGAGAGGCCAAATGCCGATATTCCGTAGATGATCCCGAAGTTGGCCGTCTTGGCCCTGCCGCGCTGCTCGCGGGTTACCTCCGAAGGTTCCACGTGGTACACCTTGGCGGCGGTAGCTGTGTGGATGTCGGCGTTGTGCACAAAGGCGTCGACCATGGCCGGATCGTTACTGAAGTGCGCCATCAGCCGAAGCTCAATTTGCGAGTAGTCGGCCGAGAGCACCACATGCTCGTCGTCGCTGGCAATAAAGGCGCGGCGGATTTCCTTACCGCGCTCGTCGCGGATGGGTATGTTTTGTAGGTTGGGGTTGTTGGAGCTTAGCCGCCCTGTAGCCGTAACCGTTTGGTTGTACGAGGTGTGGATGCGGCCATCCTTCTTGCTGATGAGCGCTGGAAGTGCCTCCACGTAGGTCGACAGCAGCTTTTTCACGCCGCGGAATTCCAGAATCTTATCCACAATGGGATGCTTGTCGCGCAGCTGCTGTAGCGTTTCCTCGCTGGTGGAGTACTGCTTGGTTTTGGTTTTCTTGGCGGTGTCGCTAATCTTCAGCTTGTCGAAAAGGATTTCGCCCAGCTGCTTTGGCGAGTTGATGTTCAAGCTTTGAACCCCGGCCATCTCCTTTATCTCTTCATCTAGTGCTATTAAATCGGTTGTTAGCACACCCGCAAATTCCTTAAGGGCGAGGTGGTCTATTTTTACCCCAGTAAACTCCATATCAGCCAGCACCGGAACCAGCGGCATCTCTATCGTTTCGAAGAGGTTCATCAGCCCCTGCTCGATAAGGATGGGTTCGAGCTTACGGCGCAGCTGCAGCGTTACATCGGCATCCTCGGCGGCGTACTCGGCAATCTGCTGTAGCTCCACCCGATCCATGGTACCCTGCTTGGCACCCTTCTTACCAATCAGCTCCTCAATCTCCACCGGGCGGTAGTCGAGGTAGGTTTCCGAGAGGTAGGTCATGTTGTGGCGCAGCTCGGGTTCAATCAGGTAGTGGGCAATCATGGTGTCGAAGAGCTTGCCGCGCAGCTCCACGCCAGCGGCACGGAGCATCTGAAGGTCGAACTTGATGTTCTGTCCGGTTTTGCTGATGGTTTCATCCTCAAAAATGGGGCGGAAGAGGTTCATGATTTCGGTCTGCCCGTCGGTGGTTACCGGCACGTACCACGCTTCGTGCTCGCGGATGGCAAACGACATGCCCACCATGCGGTCGTCGGTAAAGCTCAGGCCGGTGGTTTCGGTATCGAAGGTAAACTCGCCGTTATTCTGTAGGATGGCTACCAGCTCGGCCAGCTGCTCGGGTGTTTCGGCGATGTGGTAGGTGTGCGGCACATCGTCGATGGTTTTGTAGGGTTTGGCCGATCCGGCTGCTGCCATGGGCGTATCGCCAAAGAGCGACATCTGCGCGGTTGGCGGTGCGGCCTTTGCCGTGGCCGATGGCTTGGTGGCTACCGTATCGATGAGCCCCATCTCCTTCATGATCGATCCAAACTCCAGCTCGGTAAGCAGCGCGATTAGCGCCTCGCGGTCGGGTCCATCGATAATAATTTTTTCCTCATCGAAATCGATGGGTACGTTCAGGTCTATGGTGGCGAGCTTTTTCGAGAGCATCATCTGCTCCTGAAATGCTACGATGTTCTCCTTTTGCTTTCCCTTTAGCTGGTGGGCGTTGGCCAGCAGGTTTTCCACGCTGCCCCATTCGGCGATAAGCTTGCAGGCGGTTTTCTCGCCGATGCCCGGTACGCCGGGGATGTTATCGCTCGCGTCGCCCCACAGCGCCAGAATGTCGATGAGCTGCATGGGTTCGGCAATGCCGTAGTGCGCGCAAATTTCGGCAGGCCCCAGAATCTCCACCTCGTTGCCGCCCTTCTTGGGCTTGTACATGCGGATGTGTTCGGTAACCAGCTGGCCGTAATCCTTGTCGGGGGTTACCATGTAGGTGGTGTAGCCGTGCTGCTGGGCGCGGTGCGCAAGGGTGCCGATTACGTCGTCGGCCTCGTAGCCCTCCACCTCCAGAATGGGGATGTTCATGGCGCGGAGGATATCCTTTATGATGGGCGATGCCTTGCGGATATCTTCGGGTGTTTCGTCGCGGTTAGCTTTATACTGGGGGTAGAGCTCGGTGCGGAAGGTGACGCGCCCCACGTCGAACGCCACTCCAAGGTGGGTGGGCTTCTCCTTTTTGATAATTTCGAGCAGCGCACGGGTAAAGCCAAAAATGGGCGAGGTGTTGAGCCCTGCCGCGTTGAGCATCGGGCGGTTGATAAAGGCGTAGTGAGCTCTGAAGATCAGCGCGTAGGCATCCAGCAGGTAGAGGCGTTTATCCATGGTGCAATTTTTTTTGCTGCTATTTGGTTTGATACGGCAAGATAGCAAAAGATTGGCGAGATAGCAGCAGCTGCCCATGGCCATCAGGGATTTCGCGTTTAAGATTTGATTAGAGGGCTAGCTGAATTTTGGTTTGAATTGGCTGATTATTATTATTGAGAACCACCCCGCCATACGGGTACCCCTCCTTGAAAATTGCACTGAATCAGCGTTGAGAGTTACTCGCAACTCTTGTTTTTTAAAAGATGTATCATTTTTCATCTAGTCACAAAGCTTATTCGGAGCTATTCCCCTCCTTGGTAAGGAGGGGTGCCCGCAGGGCGATGTCATTAAGATAAGCACGAAGCTCAATCAGCGCTGTCATTCCGGGCTTGTCCCGGAATCTAAATATGAATCCAATAGATTCTAAAAAAGGCCCTTCGGGCAATTCATTAGATCCCGTGACAAGCACGGGATGACACTCCGAGGAGAGTTTTTTCCTTAACTTAATGACATTGGGGAAGGGGGGGCGCGTTTAAGATTTGATTAACGAGCTGTCTCGTCCTAAAAAAGGTTGTCAGCTTATACCGCACAAAATGCCATTGGGGCATTCTGACTTGTCCTGAAAAGTGCTTTCATAATGATGGAAAAAAGATAACTTTGCTTACAGATGCAATACGAGTAACCATGGTAGGAACAGTCATTAAATCGCTCATTTCGCAAGGCAAGAGGGTAATTATTCCCGATTTAGGCGCCTTCCTTGTTAAAGATAGTACGCTTAGCACTATTCTCACGAAGGAAAATGTGACGTTTAGCCCCTTTCTAAAGTACAATGACGGATTTTTAGAGAACGAGCTGGCCCATAAATTTGGGCTGCATAAGGACGATGCCAGCTTGCAGGTTGTCGCATTTGTGGATGCGCTTAAAACCGCTATCTACGTTGATAAGAAGGCTTTCGAAGTTGAAGGTCTTGGCTTCTTTTTTAAGGATAAGCAGGGCAATATTACCTTTTCTATAGTACGACCTTTTGCCGAGGACGATAGCGTTAGCATCGTTAAGGAGGAGGTGCAGGAACCTGCAAAGGTTGCCAACGTTGTGGTGCACGAGGATCGCGAAGCGGTGGTAGCGTTGGAGGATACTCCGGTAGCTGATGAGCAAGCTGAATTGGACGAGGTTGCACCGGTTGTACCTAGCTACAGCGGATCACCATTTACTGATATAAAGCAGGAGCCGGTTGTTGTAGCACCAGTAGCTGAAGAGGAAAATGTAGCGGTTGAAATTGAAGATAGGGTTGATGAAGATCTGGAGAAAGAGTTTGAAATTGAGGAGGAAAAGGAAACGGGCATAACCATTGGGAGTCGGAGCCATACGCCACCATCAAAGCGTAAATCTAAATCGCTACTTATAGGTTTTGTGCTGCTTGTAGGGGTGCTATTCGTGCTTAACGTTTTCTGGACCGATTTTTTTGGATCGAATACCAGTGGGTCGAAACCTAAGATTGTGCTGGATCCTGTTGATCAGGAGCAAAAAGATGCAGAAAAAGATAGGATAGAGGCGAAAGAGGTGGCACAGGATGCGATAGATAATGAGGTTGTGTCGAGTGTTGAAAAGGCCGTGAAATCGACATCTTCCACCTCCAAAAAAGAGGGCGTTGAGAAGGCTGAGAAAAAATCTTCAGACGTAAAATCGGCATCAAAAGAGTCGGTTGAAAAGGAAAAGCCGAGCAGCTTTGTTGTTGTGCTAGGTTCGTTTGGAACCAACGAAAGTGCAGAAAAGCATGTGGCAAACTTGGCGAAAAAAAAGGTGAAAGCCCATATTATACACCGAAATACCATGTACTCGGTTGTGTCGGCTACCTATAAAACTTACGACGACGCGCAACAGGAGAGGGATCGGATTAAGGCGCTTGGTGTAGATGGTTGGATTAGCTCGAAGTAAATGGATAAATTGTCGAAGGTGGTTGCCTACTCGAAGATAGGTGAGGTTAGCTATTTTAAGAAGAAAGGGGTGAAGCGGGTATCCATCGTTCTTAAACCCTTTAAGGGGGTTGTGGTTACGATGCCCTACAACGTAAAGTTTGACGATGTTGAACGTTTCGTTATTCAAAAAACCGAGTGGATTGAGAAGGCCAAGGAAAAGATGGCTAGTCTTGAAACGCGAAAGACTATTTTTAACGAATCGACCTCCTTTAAAACAAAAAAGAGGGAGCTGACATTTGTTCGTCACGCTGTTGAAAATGCGGTTGTATCATCGCGAATACTTCAAGATGAAATACGCATATCGGTACCCGAAGGGGTTGATCTGGAGCATCCATCGGTGCAGGATTTAACCGCAAAAACAATAGAACGTGCCTGGGTGTTAGAGGCAAAAGAGCTGCTGCCTGTACGAATTTCGCAGCTGGCCTCCGACTTCGGATTTTTGTATAGCCGAGTGGTAGTGAAAAGGATAAAGTTGAGGTGAGGTAGCTGTTCGTCCCTCAATAATATAAACCTTAGCGTTTACCTCATGCAGCTCCCCGATAGCCTAATCGATTACGTGCTTCTGCATGAGCTTTGCCACACGGTAGAGAAGAATCACGGGCCTAAATTTTGGGCCCTACTTGATAAATGTACCGAGGGGAATGCAAAGCTGCTGG
>CAXYUU010000012.1:0-23976 GCA_964292015.1 uncultured Acetobacteroides sp. | reverse complement strand
GCAAAAGACCTCGGAGCTTCAGCAAAAGACCTCGGAGCTTCAGCAAAAGACCTCGAAGCTTCAGCAAAAGACCTCGGAGCTTCAGCAAAAGACCTTGAAGCTTCGGGATAATTGGTCGAAACGTTGCCAAACAAAAACTCCGCTCACCAATGGTAACCGGAGCAATCATCCGCTAAAAAAAAGGGATCCTACTTACGTCTGAAAATATGCGGAAAGGATGGTGCTATTTCGATTGGTGCGGGTACCATTCTGCGCTCGATATCCAACCGCCCAGCGGTTGTTGCTTCGTTGCGCATGCCTCTCCCTGCGTTGCAAGCGGGGAAACACAATGCCATCCCTTACGGATTACGGGCTAGCCACTACTTGTAGCCGCTTTTATCGAGGATACGCTTGAACGTATGGCCCTTGTACTATAGCCAGAAATCCAAACGGCCATCGATATAAAAACCACCAGAACGCTTGGAAAAATTGCCCGAAGTGGCAAACAACCTCAACACGGTTGAATTATACCGACCCCATAGAACAGTAGCCTATTGACCTGCCCACACCCAATGGAGTAGCGCCAATACAACAGGGCGGCAAAGCTGCGCACGCACCTAAAAACCGCTCCCAACGCCTACAAATAGGCATTTGGAGCAGCCCGAGATCCTTAAAATGAGAGAATAAACACCACCAAAAACGGAACTAAAATGGTGAGCGCAATGCCGCTAAAGAGGGCAATAATGGCAACATCCTTGCCCGAATACTTCATAATAATGGGCAGGCAGGTGTCCATTGAGGTGGCACCGGCAGCGGCAACGGGCGACAGCCGTCCAAAAAGCCTCACGTAAAGAGGGGCAAGCATCAAGGTCGACAGCTCGCGAATCATATTGGCCAAAAGCGCCACAACGCCCATCTCGCTACCGCTTATCTTTCCGATAAAAATGCTCGACAGGCTGTAGTACCCAAAACCCGATCCGATTGCCAGCACATTTTTGGTGTCGATGCCCTTTACCAGAAGCGAAACGGCTAGCGAGCCAACGATAGTCCCCACCACAATCGCTATTGGGACAAGTATAATCTTAAAATTTACCGATTTCAGGATGGTAATGGCATGCTCATCGGCACCGATGCTAACGCCGACCATGAACATCAAAAAGTAGAGCGCGGCGGTACTGAGATCGTACTGCTGCATCTGAGCGGGTAGAACGCCGAAAAAGGCAAGAGCCATGCCCGCTAAAAAAATGGAAAATACAATTAAGCTACCCTTCATTTCGCCGCATTTTTTTTAAAGAAGTAGTGCTGAACTACGGCTACCACGGCAATGCTGCCGGCAATAGACCCTATAGCAATAATTAACGCCCAAACGCCCAGCGTATGCAGATTGCACATCACGAGCTTATTGGCTCCAACACCGGCTCCAAGGATAAAGAGCAGCAGCCAAATGGCGATTGTAACCAGCTGTTCTACCTGTTTGGTTGATTTAAGCCAACGCCGTATAAGCAATCCAACCCCAAAGCCAACCGTAAAAAGAATAATAACCGCAAGCATACCTATTTTTTTGTTTAAGCAAGGGCAAAGATAGCTGTTTAATCGGACGCTAAAATACAACCGGTATGCTAGCCAGCCATTTCGCGCTTAACCTTCGTCGTGGTATTTACGAGTTCGCCGACCAACTCGTCGTTACCCATCGGTTGATTGAGCTTCCGAGAACCGGTCCACAACCAGGAGGATTGGCAAATGCAAAATATCAGAGGTTGCCCCCCTCGTATGGAATTAATGAGCTACTATGCATCGCTACCAAGGAAAAACCTTAAGCTCCGCTCGTAAATTTAGAATCGCCAGCTGGCTAGCATGCCATCACCCTAATGTCTACTACCTCACGAAGCAAGCCTAAACCTTTTAAGGTGCAGCTACCTTTAATCATGTAAAATAGAATTTGGTTTAGCTGCTGCTCGGTGGCGATCATCGGATGTAGCACGCCCGCATTTCGGCAAACCATTTCGAGCCCCGAAAGGTAAAGCTGAGAGGCCAGCTCCACATCGATATCCGACTCGAATGCCCCCTGCCGAACTCCCTTGCGGAAGGTAAGCATCACCACGTCGAGCAGCTCCTTCCGACGTTCGGTAAAGACATGCTGCATCGACCTCTCGTCAAAAAAGCTTTCTACCTGTCCAATTAGATTCGGGTAATCCTGAAAAAGAGAGTGCATGCCCCGACCGACCGTAACCAGCAGCTGCATCGGATTTGAGCTCTGCAAAACCGAAGATCTCACCTCCTCGATTTTACGCCTCAAAAAGCTATCGACAATACTCTCCATGAGGTGCTGCTTGCTGTCGAAGTAGTTGTAGAGCGTCTTTTTGGTGACCCCAATAGAGGCGGTAATCTCGTCAACCTTCATATTATGACTCGTCGATGTGAGGCACATCGTGGTTAGTCTATCGATATAGTAAAGTCGTTTCGATTTCATACTAGGTGAAAATTTAGGGTAAGGTCACCCGGCATAATCCCCCCGGTGGCGAGGATTATGCAAGGTGAAAGTTCCGCTTAAAAAAAATGCTGCTAAACGGTTGGGAGAACCAGCCGAAACCGCCATGTGCCTACGCCGTCTTCTTTTGGTAGAGCGTAATGGCCAAAAACATGGCCACGACAGCGTAAACGGCAATAGAGCCCAGCGGCACAATGATATCGGAGATGGTTGCGCCTTTAAGCATCACCATACGAATTATGAGAATGAAGTAGGATATGGGGTTTATCTTGTTGAGCCAAATTGCCCACTGCGGCATGCTCTCCACGATGTTAAACAGCCCGCTCATCATCATAAACATCATCATTAAAAACCAGCTAACGAACATCGACTGCTGCTGGGTATTCGACTTGTTGGATACCAGCGTGCCGATGCCGATTACCGCAATGAGGTAAAAGAATGCGGTGAGGTAAATTGTACCTACCGAGCCGACAAACGGAATATCGAACACGGCACGACCGATCAAGATGCCTACCGTAATTTCGAATAGGCCGATGATGAGAAACGGCAGCACCTTACCCACCACAAACTGCCACTTCTTAATGGGCGTTACGTTTATCTGCTCGATGGTACCCAACTCCTTTTCGCGAACCAGGTTCATCCCCGAAAGGAAAAGCCCGATGGCGGTAACCAGCACCACCATGATACCCGGAAACATGTACACCTTAAAGTCGAGCGTTGGGTTGAACCAAAAGCGCGGACGAACGTCGGCCAAGTAAACATTTTCGACTGCCCCTGGGGGCAGCTTCGACCGGTTGAAATCGGCAATAATGGAGCTGGAGTAGGCGTTGGCCAGTATCCCCTGCGTGGTGTTGATGGAGTTGATGAGCAGCTGCACGTTTACCTTGCCATCGCGAACCTGGTTAAGGCTGAAGTCTTCGGGAATAACCAGCGCCAAATCGGCCTCGCCCCTATTGATGTAGTCCATTGCCATGGATTTTGTGGCCGGATAATCCTTGAGCATAAAAAACGAGGAGCCAACAAACTTACTGACCAGCTCGCGCGAGTCGGCCGACTTGCTGTTATCCACCACCACCATGTGCAACGACTTTACATCGAAGGTTACCGCCTGGATAAGCACCAGCAGCTGCACCACCGGTAGTACAAATATGATGGGCAGCATGCTCCTGTTGCGGAATATCTGCCTAAACTCTTTCTGAAGTATGAATAGTACGGTGCGCATTTTCTTGTAGAAGTTATTTCAGAAGTTAAAGTTTTCTTGATGAAGTTAGACGGAAGTTAGACGGAATATTGGGAGAGAAAGATTACTACAACCACCCCGCCCTGCGGGCACCCCTCCTTGAAAAGGAGGGGAATTGCTTCGAAGATGCCCTACTCATATTTCGTTAACATCCTTATTCATATTAGCCCTTTGTTTGGTCTCATATCTAATGTTTCATATCTTGATCCATGCCTACTCCAGCCTCACCTTAAATTTCTTCACGCTCATCACAATAAAGAAGGCGGCCATTCCGGCAATAATCAACGTTTCGCGCCAAACACCTACAATACCGCTACCCTTCAGCATTATTGCCTTAACAATAATAATGAACCAGCGGGGGGGCATCAGGTTGCAGATAACCTGCAGCCAGCCGGGCATATTCTCGACCGGGTAAATGAATCCCGACAGCAGCATGGTAGGAAGCATAAGGGCAAACATGGAGATGAACAGCGCCTGCTGCTCGCTAACGGCAACGGTAGAGATAAATATCCCCAACGACAGCGCCATCAGTATAAAGAGCATGCTTTCGGCCAGCAGCAGCACGTAGCTACCCAGCATGGGCAGCCCAAACACAAACTGGCTAAGCAGCAGTATCACCACGGCGTTGATAAAGGATAGCAAAAGGTAGGGCAGCACCTTGCCGAGAATAATTTGCACCGGACGAAGAGGCGATACCAGCAGGATCTCCATCGTACCTCGCTCCTTTTCTCGGGCGATGGTTATGGCGGTCATCATTGCCGAGATAAGCATCAGGATGAGCGCCATGGTGCCGGGCACAAACATGTACACATTTTTCTGCTCCTCGTTGTACACCATTCGCGGCTGGGCAATTACCCCTCGCGACATATCCTGATGAAATATTTCGTTCACCGACTTGTTGATGATCCCCGTGGTGTAGCTCACCGACGAGCTGGCAATGTTGGGCTCCGTTGCATCGGCAATAATTTGGACGTGCGCCTTTTTGTGCTCCACCAAATTCTGCTCGAAGTTGGGTTCGAACACTACCACCATCTTCACCTTACCCGATCGCAGCACATCGTACACCTGCGACTCCTGACTTAGAAAGTGGGTGCACTCGAAGAAGTCCGAAGCACCCAGCGCACCGGTAATCTTTTGGGTGGTGGCATCCTTGCTCTTATCGTACACCGCAATGTTGGCGTTCTTAATTTCGTTGGTAATCACGTAGCCAAACAGCAGCAGCTGCACAATGGGCATCCCAAAAAGGATGAGCATCGACCGCCTATCGCGAAGGATGTGCTTAAACTCTTTCAACAAAAAGCTCTGTAGCCTCTTCATTTTTTATCGTTTTACTGATGATGTTGGAAATGGCTATCGCGCTAGCTTCAAAAACACCTCATCCATGGTTGCCACCCCATGAATCTCCTTGAGCCTAGTGGGGGTATCGAGCGCCTCTATTTTACCATCTACCATTATGGTAACGCGGTTGCAGTACTCGGCCTCGTCCATGTAGTGCGTGGTAACGAATACGGTGATGCCGCGCTCGGTGGCCTCGTATATGAGCTCCCAAAACTGGCGGCGCGTGATGGGGTCGACTCCGCCCGTTGGCTCGTCGAGGAAAACCACCTTTGGATCGTGAAAGACGGCCACCGAAAAGGCAAGCTTCTGCTTCCACCCCAGCGGCAGCTTCGACAAAAGCGAGTTGCGCTCCTCGTAAAGCCCTAAACGCCGAAGCAGCTGCTCCGACTTGGCCCTGATATCCTTCATCGACAGGCCGTACACGCCGCCATAAAAGCGGATATTCTCGTAAACGGTCAGATCTTCGTAGAGCGAAAACTTCTGGCTCATGTAGCCGATGTTGCGCTTTATCGATTCGGTTTGGGTAAAGGCATCGAAGCCAGCCACCGAAATCTTACCCGATGTGGGCGACGAAAGTCCGCAAAGTATTTTGATGGCGGTGGTTTTACCAGCACCGTTGGCGCCAAGAAAACCGAATATTTCGCCTTGGTAAACGTCGAAGGTGAGATGGTCGTTGGCCACAAAGTTGCCGAACTTCTTCACCAAATCTTTTACCTCTATTATTTTGTTATCGGTTACCATAAGTAGATGTGAGACGTGAGATATGAGACGTGAGATGTGAGATGTAATTACTCATCATCAGGTATGGCATTACTGCATACGCGTAAAATGCTACGAAGTAGCAACATTTAAATAACCGCGGCTTTAGCCCGTGGCAACAAACCAGCCATTTCCTCTCAGCCCCGCAGGGGTTGAACCTCTTTGCGAGCAGACAGAATCACCCATCCTACTAGCACTTACTTCATCCTGTTCGAACCTGTTCATATTAGATTAAATCTGTAAAATGTATGGTTCAACCCCTTCGGGGCTGGTGTTGCTATTCTTCATTCCCCGTGGGTTAAAACCCACGGTTATTCAGCTGTCGCTACTTCGTAGCTTAGCTGTTACTTGTTAATCCAAAAATATAGTGCTGAATAGCGACCATGAGCATCAAGCTCCAAATTTTTACCGAAATCACCACAACGCTATTCTCTAACTTCTCTGACTTCTTTAACTTCTGAAATAACTTCGTTTACCCATTCTCGCTCCTCGATGCCATCAAATCCATAAAGCAGTCCTCGATGGTAGCCTCGATGGGGACTAACGCCTGGGCGATACCGTTCGATGCCAAAACTGCTTCGACCGTATCCTTGGCCTCGCCGCTTTTAAGCACCACGTGCACATCCTGCCCGAATGCGAAGGCGCTCTCCACCTCGGGTAACGCGCGAAGAATCTTTATTGCCGCATAGATGCTATGGCTGGGCAACGAGTAAATTGGCTTGCCAAAAGCGCGGGAGATGGCCTGTGGGGTATCTACCGATAAGATCTCGCCGTTTTGAATTAGCGCCACCCGGTCGCAGAGGCTGGCCTCGTCCATGTAGGGGGTCGACACCACAATGGTGATGCCGTGCTGCTTGAGCTTTTTAAGCATCTCCCAAAACTCCTTTCGCGATACGGCATCCACGCCCGTTGTGGGTTCGTCGAGCAGCAGCAGCTCGGGCTTGTGGATAAGCGCGCACGAGAGCGCCAGCTTCTGCTTCATGCCACCCGAGAGCTTGCCGGCAGGGCGCTTCTTAAACGGTTCCAACATTTTGTACACATCGTGTATGAGCTCGTAGTTAGCCTCGACGGTGGTGCCGAAAACCGAGGCGAAAAAGTTAAGGTTCTCCTCGACGGTGAGGTCGGGGTAGAGCGAAAACTTACCCGGCATGTAGCCCAGCATCCGCCGAATGGCCTTGTAGTCCTTCACCGAATCGAGCCCCATGGCGGTTATCGATCCCGATGTGGGAATCAGCAGCGAGGCGATGAGCCGAAAGAGCGTGGTTTTACCAGCGCCATCGGGCCCAATAATTCCGAACAGCTCGCCCTCGTCGATGGTGAGCGTAACCCCCTTTAGCGCCTCAACGTCGCCAAACTGCTTTCGAATGCTATCTATGGTGAGTGCAATCATCTTTGCTATATTTTACCAGTACTAGTTTTTATCTCGAACCGTTGATTACAATCTGGTACGGCTCATCCTCCCCCTTGGGAAGTTTCGAAACGAACGTTCCGACTCGTCCCTCCCCCTCGGGAAGTTCCAAAACATACGTTCCAGCTCGTCCCGACCCCTCGGGAGGTTCCGATACATACGTTCCAGCTCGTCCCGACCCCTCGGGAGGTTCCAAAACATACGTTCCAGCTCGTCCCGACCCCTCGGGAGGTTCCGAAACATACGTTCCAGCTCGTCCCGACCCCTCGGAAGGTTCCAAAACATACGTTCCAGCTCGTCCCGACCCCTCAGAAGGTTCCGATACGAACGTTCCGGATCATCCAAAAATTGGGAAAGTAGCCCGCGTACTGTTGAAACGCTACTCGAACACCACGCTACCGGGCATTCCAATCTTAAGGCTACCGTTATTTACCACGCTAACCTTAACGGCGTAAACCAGGTCGACCCGTTCCTCCTTGGTTTGGATAATCTTTGGCGTAAACTCGGCCTGGGGCGACACCCACGTTACGATGCCCTCCATTTTGGTGTCCGATTGGGCATCCTTATCGATATACACCGTCACCTTTTTGCCCACAACCACCTTCGGAAGCATGGCACCCGAGGCGTATACCTTTAGCACCAGCGTTTTGGTGTCGGCCAGCTTAAAGAGCTGCTTGCCGGGTATGGCCAGCTCGCCCTGCTCGATAAACTTGTCGAGAATGGTGCCGGCGATGGGCGATTTGATTGCCGACTTAGCGATAACATCGGTAACCTGCGCCTCCTGCGAGCTAAGGCTCTTAAGCTCGCCCTGGATGCTAGCCAGCTGGCTTTTTGCCTGGGCAACCTGCTTGCCGATGACGTTTAGCTGACCGCTTACGTTATCGTAGTCGCGCTGGGTGGCAGCGCCATCCTTAAGCATGGCCGATATACGGGCAAAATCCTTTTCGGCGGTCTGTTTCTGAGCCAGCAGCACGGCAACCTGTGCCTCTATCGTACCCACCTTTGCCTGCGTTGCCTCGCGTATGCCCTGCAGCTGGCCAATCTTTAGGGTGTTTTGCAGCGGGTCGATGGTGCAGAGCGTTTGCCCAACAGCCACCTCGTTACCCTCTACTACGGGGGCCGATGTCACCAGCCCGTTCACCTCCGACGACACCACCACCTCTACCGCTTCAAAATTGCCGTAGGCATCGCCCTTACCCTTATCGTTGTTACAGCCTGCCAGCGCAGCTAGCGCCAATGCGGCTACCAATATGTATGCTTTCATGCGTTACCTATTTACCATTAATAATGTTGATGTTTACCTTGCTAAACGATAGCATCACCCGATGCATCTCCCTATTTAGCTCTGCCTGCTTCAATTCCGTTACACGGCCAACATAGTCGGCGGCGTCTATAGCGCCGTTGTCGTACATCACCGAGTAGGCCTTGGCCACCTCGCCTCGGGCGGCAACCAGCTCCTGGTCGGACTTTAGCAATACTTCATATTTTTGGGACGATTTAGACTCCTGCGCCAGCTCCATCTTCTGCAGCTGCTCGAACATGGCCTGCCTATTATCCACCATATTCTGCTGAAACCGCAGCACCTGCCTATCGCGCTTGGTGCTATTCCAGTCGAAGATATTCCACGATGCCTTTACCCCCACGTAGTAGAACGAGTCGAAGCTGCTGTTGAACATATTCAGTGCCGGACGACCATACCCCAGCTGGCCAAAAGCCGCAACCTTAGGCATTCGCTTAGCCGAGTAAAGCTCGCTGGCCAGCTCAATCCGAGTCTTCTGACTTTTAAACAGCTCGTACTCGGGGCGCAAGCCACCTGCCGAAGGGGCAATATCCCAAGCTAGACTAATGCTATAGGGCATTTGCTCGCCTACCAGTATCGCAAGCGCATCAACCAGCCCGTTTCTATCGCTGGTGGTCGAGGCAATCTCCTGCCCTATCCGAATAATTTCGGCCTGTAGCAGCAGCTCGTTCGACTTAAGCACCGCTCCATTCCTCACCCCCGACGAGGTCTTGGCCAACTTCTGAAGCAGATCGGACTTAAGCGTCTCCTGCGTTTTTACCTGCTGATTCTTCAGCACGATACCGTAAAACAGCTGGGCAACCCTCCCCTTCAGCGTGTACAAATCCACCGCCACCTGCGAGTTATCGGCAGCAAGTCCAGCCAGCTCCATCTTTTTGGAGGCCGCCGTTTGCCCGCCATCCCACATCAGCTGGCTTAAATCGATGGTTAGCTTGTACTGATCCTTGTCTGGAGCGGCAAAGTTCATCCCCGGAATAGGGATTTTGCTTAAATCGAGATGGGTAACATCCGATTGGTAGGTTGCCTGAGCGTTGGCATCAATTTTAGGGAGGTAGGCCGTAGCCATGTTACCAACCCTGAGGTTGGCAATTTGCTCGTACTCCTGCCTATCCTTGGCTCGGGGGTAGTTCTGCTCGGCCTTTCGCCAGCAGTCGGCCAGCTGCAGCTCCTGCGCATTGGCCACTCCCACAAAGCCCAAAACGAAAATAAGGGTAAGTCGTATCATAAATTTACTTCTTGATTGCGTTGATTACGAACTCAGGCAACGTCTTTTTACGCTCGTCGACCATAGCAATATACGCCTCATCGGAATAGCCTGCTACAGCTTTAAAAATTGGCGCTGCGGCAAACTGAAAAATACTAAGCGAGAGCATATTTAAAATGAGATCCTCTCCCTTTATCGAGTTGATTTCACCTCTATCCTCCGCTTCCTTCACCTTTCTATTAATAGCAACAAGCAGATCAATATCACTTCTATTCAGGATTTTCGCTAGAATATGAGGCACCCGTCCAATCTCCTTTATTACAAACATCGGGATCGAAGGATCGCGCTTAATAAACTCAATATGCATCTCAAAGAACTTTCGAATGATTTCGAACAGGGGCATATCCGTCTTAAACAGGCCAAACACACTCGGAATTACCTCGCTAAACACCTGCGTATATATCCCATCAAAAAGCTGCTGTTTAGACCGGTAGTAGTAGTGTAGTAGTGCCTTACTGATACCTGCTTCGTCGGCGATCTCCTGCATACGAGCGCCATCAAGTCCCTTTTCTACAAAAATCTTATTGGCTGCTGCCAGTATTTTCTCCTCTGCTGATTGTTCCATATTCAATATTTTTACGCTGACCACATGGTTTGACTGTTCGGTTTAACCACATGGTCAAATATAGGGTGTTTTATTCATATCAGCCTAATACAGACTATTTTTTATTAGTTTTAAACGTTTTAAATTTCGATTATCTTAGCCGTAAGTTTCTTGAGGTTAAAAATGAAAGGATTAAGGCAAACCCAAAACAGCATATCAAATGAAGTCATTCAAACATATTCTACTACTACTAACCATTACAATTCTAGTTCAAGCACCATTAAATTCGCTATCCCAACGACGATATTCACACAGATCATCAAGTTCAGCAGTTAGTTACGGTGCAAATTTGGGGATTACAATTTCAGATTTAGATCCTCAAAACGGCAGCACAACGAATAGCAAAATGGGGTACTATATAGGCGGATTTTTCGAATATAAGTTCGCGGATAAAATAGGAGCACAAGCAGATTTAAACTTCATACAGTTTGGCGGACAGCAAATTCCTCCAACACTTATACTAAGTCCCAATTCGCCAATACTAAACGACGTGAAGACGGTAGATCTATCAATTTATGGCATAGATCTCCCCCTAACTGCTAAATACCACTTCACCGATGTTTACCCTGAATTTTATGTCTGCCTTGGCGTTTCGGGTACGTACATTATGAAATCGCAAGCCATTTTAAATAAGGAAACAAAAGTGGGTGAAGCATTTTCCACCAGCACCATTTATTTAGATGCAACAAAAAAAATACAGGATATGCAAGCTTGCGGAATAATTGGAGGAGGGGCAGCAATACCGTTTAAAAGCATGTTTATTCAGGTAAATATATCGTTCCACTACGGAATTACCGATTTAAGTGCAAACAACATTGTTGCCAACAACGGCTTTAACTCAAAATACATCAAGATAGGCTTAGGAATTTGCTTCTAAATCAGTCAGCATCACTCGTCTCATGCTCTAAAGTCACATCTGTTTCAGCAACCCTAGTTAACTGCATGGTATATTCTATTTACCAGCCCATCAACATCGATACTAAGTGCAGAAACAACCAATTTTGCCTTTTCATAGAAAAGTTCTCTACTATCAAGTGTCTCGGTAATAAAAGCAACAAGTTCTTCTTGGGTTTTATCTTTTAAAAGAGGTCGGCTTTTCCGAGCATTTTTCAACCGACTAGCAAGTGCCATTGCGTTCATTTTCAAATAAACGGTCACACCACTAGCCTTCATCACATCCATATTGTCATAGTAGCAGGGAGCACCACCACCTGTTGAGACAAGTATATCGTCTAACAGCGTACAAGTATCTCTGACGGCATCTCTCTCACGTTCACGAAAAGTTGTTTCACCCACCTCTTCAAACTGTTCGACAACAGTCTTTCCATACTTTTCTTCTATATAGCGATCTAAATCGATGAATCGCAACCCCAACTTGGCCGCCAAACGCTTACCAACGGTGGTTTTCCCACACCCCATATAACCTATTAAGAAAATTCGCATCGTAATAAAAAGTTGCTTTTACTGGATTTTTGTCCAAAATAACCATAATTTGCTAATTGTTGATTTTAAACGCAACGCAGATGATCCTATTAACATATGTTTCATCTATTTAATGGATAAATTTGAACTAAAATCTATTCCTATACGTTTAATGAAAGTGACATTAAAAAAGGTCTGCATATATTTTGCTACAGACCTGTATTGATGCCCATAAATAAGAATGATGAAGAACAAAAATTATCCCTTATATTCCAACAGCCAGCTTTATTTTTTTTAAAGTAAAGTCACCATTTATTATTCCCAAATGGATTAAAGAGGTCGCATGTGAAGCCTGCCTCTTTTTTATTGTCTGGACAATAGAAGAACGGCGATTTTCAAAAAAATGAAAATCGCCATTTCTATATTGTACACTATAAGCCTTTTCTATAATCCTAAGTCCATCTGCTTGGCGTTACTATCGTCGGCGGAATCAACCAAAAGGGACATTGGCTCTTCGGCCTCCTCGTCCACCTCCTCCTCTACTGGTTCGGGTTCTTTTTCGAGAGGCTCGATAAACTCAACTTTACGGACCTCATAAACAGTAACGCGCTTACCCTTAGCCTTGGCGCTCTTAACACCGATAAACTCATCAACATCAATTCGCTCTATCGGACGTGATGCATAGTCGCCTCCAAAGGTAACCTGTAGCTGTGGATAGTCGTCGTCGTTTACGGCAACTACGTATGAGGCTTTATGCTCACCTATGAGCTCCACCGGTCTGTCGGTTGGCTCCAGGGTGCAACGCTTCACGTAGAAAAACTTCTGCTCGCCGTCGTAGTAGGTAATCGAGAACACTTTTTCGGAGTCGAACTTCTCTATACGGAGCAGCTCTTCCTCGTAACGATTGGTAAGCTCGTACGAAGAGGTATGGTAGCATCCGTTCTTGGCAATAATCAGTATTCTATCATCAGAGAGAAACTCGCCCAAATGCGTTCCTCGTCCTTCGGAGTTCAGACGACGGATGGTATCGTCGAACCAGATATTTTGGCCTCCAAGTGTCGAAACGCCCTTCTCCTTAAGCACCACCTTATGGATGGCGTAACGGGTAAAGATGTTCCCCATCGACGAACGCCCCTTAATACCCAACTCCGAGAAGTCGAGATCGACAATCAACTTTTTGAGCCTTGCACGTGGTTTAAAGTATACCTTCAGCACTTCGGCCTCCCCGTTAGGATTGGCGCTTAGGTACATAATACTCGAACCGACAGTACCCTTGGTCATGTCGTAATCCTTGTCGCGGGTAATACCGGTAATAGCGGTACGCTTCATATATATTGGACCAGCCTTCCCATCCCTATATACAATATTGTAGATGGTACGGGTGTCGTTCTTCTTAAATACAGCAATATGAATAATATCTTTCCCGGCAAAACCTTTATCGGCAACCTTGGTAATGATATACTTGCCGCTACGAAGAAAAACGATAACATCGTCGATATCCGAGCACTCGCAAACAAATTCCTCCTTCTTAAGGCTGGTGCCAAAAAATCCTTCAGCACGGTTCACGTAGAGCTTTTCGTTAGCCACCACCACCTGAGCAGCCTGTATGACATCAAAGCTACGAATCTCGGTTTTACGTTCACGTCCCTTACCATACTTCTTTCGAATGTTTTCGAAATAGGCAATAGTGTAGTCTACAAGATGCGCCAAACTCTTCTTAACCTCCTCCATTTCAGACTCAAGCCCCAAAATATACTCATCGGCCTTTTTGGTGTCGAATTTCGAGATACGCTTAATCTTAATTTCAGTTAGCTTAATGATATCTTCGGTAGTAACCAACCGTCGAAGCAATGGCTTAAACGGATCGAGCCCATGGTCGATAGTTTCAATTACCGACTCCCATGTTTCGCAATCCTCAATGGTGATGTATATACGATTTTCAATAAATATCTTTTCGAGCGACGACATATGCCACCCCTCATCGAGCTCGTGCAGCCGAATGTCGAGCTCCATACGAAGCAGCTGCATGGTGCGCTCGGTAGAGCGGCGAAGCATCTCCTTTACCCCTATAAAGTGAGGGCGCTTACCCATAATCGTACAGGCATTCGGAGAGATGGATACCTCGCAATCGGTAAATGCGTACAGCGCATCGATGGTAATATCGGGGCTTACATCGTTGGCCAAATGGATAACAATTTCCACATCGCGAGCGGTATTGTCATCTACCTTTTTTATCTTAATCTTACCCTTATCATTTGCCTTAATAATCGACTCAATAAGCGACGAGGTAGTTTTACCAAAAGGCACCTCGGTTATTACGAGAGTTTTCTTGTCGAGCTTGTTGATTTTTGCGCGAACCTTTACGGCTCCGCCGCGTAGTCCATCGTTGTAGCGCGTAACATCAACCATACCCGATGTTGGAAAGTCGGGGAATAGCTCAAAGTCTTCGCCACGAAGATGAGCGATCGACGCGTTGATCAGCTCTATAAAGTTGTGGGGAAGTATTTTGGATGCTAAGCCTACCGCAATACCTTCAACCCCTTGAGCCAAAAGCAACGGAAACTTTACAGGAAGGGTTACCGGTTCCTGGTTACGACCATCGTACGAGGCCATCCACTCGGTAGTTTTTCCGTTAAAAACCACTTCGCCAGCAAATTTCGAAAGACGCGCCTCGATATAACGAGGTGCTGCCGAGCTATCGCCAGTAAGAATATTTCCCCAGTTACCCTGACAGTCGATGAGCAAGTCCTTTTGTCCTAGCTGCACCAGCGCATCGCCAATTGAGGCATCGCCGTGCGGGTGGAACTGCATGGTAAAACCAATAATATTGGCCACCTTATTGTATCTGCCATCGTCCATTTTCTTCATGGCATGAAGAATACGGCGTTGTACCGGTTTAAGGCCATCTTCGATATGCGGTACTGCACGCTCGAGAATAACGTACGAAGCATAATCGAGGAACCAGTCCTTAAACATGCCCGTTAACCGATACTTCTTTGTTTCGCCCATCAGCTTTTGGTAGTGGGACTTTTCTTCTGGGCTAGAGGATTGCTCTAAGTCGTCCCCTAGCTCTATACGATCGTCAAGCTCTTCGCTCATTCTATTTGGCTATTCTTTGATAGTTCGACTTATATTTATTCGAGCACGCCTTCGCGCTCCTTTAGCTCATCAATTCCGTCGGCAAGAAATTCGATCTCATCGAGAACCTCAACCAGCTGATCCAGCTTCTCGGGATCCTCAACAATATCCTCCTCGTATCTTAGGTTTTCGATGATAAAATCCTGACGTTCGGGGGTATTCTTACCCATGTAAAACTGTAGCAGGTCGTGCACCGAATCTTCCTTGGTAAGCCGAACCGGATCAAGACGGATATCCTCACCGATAAAGTTACGGAACTCATCGGGCGAAATCTCCCCAAGCCCCTTAAATCGGGTAATCTCGGGATTTGCCCCCACCTTGGCTATTGCCGAAAGGCGCTCCTCGTCGGAGTAGCAGTAGAACGTAATCTTCTTGTTACGCACACGAAAGAGCGGTGTTTGAAGTATAAACAGGTGTCCTCGACGGATTAGATCGGGGAAGAACTGTAAAAAGAACGTAATAAGTAGCAGACGAATATGCATACCATCGACATCGGCATCGGTAGCAATAACCACCTTGTTGTAGCGAACGTTGTCAATATCGTCCTCGATGTTTAGCGCTGCCTGAAGCAGGTTAAACTCCTCATTCTCGTACACGATCTTTTTGGTTAACCCGTACGAATTTAGCGGTTTACCCTTAAGACTAAATACTGCTTGAGTGGCAACATCACGGCTTTTGGTGATAGAACCACTCGCCGAGTCGCCCTCGGTAATAAAGAGCGTACTGTTCTCGGAACGTGGATCTTTATCCCCATTATGCAGCCTACAGTCGCGTAGCTTACGGTTATGAAGGTTCGACTTTTTAGCCCGTTCCTTTGCCAACTTCTGAATACCCGAAATAGCTTTCCTATCCTTTTCCGAATCCAGAATCTTCTTCTGCAACGCATCGGCGGTTTCTGGATTCTTATGAAGGTAGTTATCTAGCTTCTCCTTAACAAAATCAACAATAAAGTTACGCACCGAAGGTCCATCGGGGCCGATATCTTTAGAGCCTAGCTTAGTTTTAGTCTGCGATTCGAATACGGGCTCAATAACCCGTATGCTAATTGCCGCAACTATGGCGTTACGAATATCGCTAGCTTCGAAATCTTTCTTGTAAAACTCGCGAATGGTTTTTACATACGCCTCCTTAAATGCAATAAGGTGAGTCCCTCCTTGTGTCGTATTCTGACCATTCACAAAGGTGTAGTAATCTTCGCCATACGAAGTTCCGTGGGTAATCGCCATCTCAAAATCCTCGCCTTTCAGGTGAATTGGCGGGTAGTATGGGTCATCCGAAATATTATCGTTCAGCAGATCGAGCAGTCCATTTTTCGACGTATAAGGGGTTCCGTTAAGCTCTATAACTAGCCCTGTATTTAGGTAGATGTAGTTCTTAATCATGGCCTCGACAAACTCGAGGTTAAACGAATACTTCCCAAATACTGATTCGTCGGCTACATAGCTTACCTGGGTACCATTTGAGCTACCCTTTTCGTCGGCAACAATACCGGTATCGCTAACCATCTCGCCCTTCGAAAAGTCGATTTCTCGAACCTGCCCTTCGCGGTAAGCGTGAATTCTAAAGTCAACAGAAAGTGCATTAACGGCCTTTATACCAACGCCATTCAACCCAACAGACTTAACAAACGCCTTCGAATCGTACTTTGCACCAGTATTCATCTTCGAGGCAACATCAACCAGCTTTCCCAACGGTATACCACGGCCAAAATCTCGAACGGTAACAGTTTTATCCGCTATCTTAATCGTGATTTTTTTACCATGCCCCATAGCAAACTCGTCAATCGAATTGTCGAGTACTTCTTTTAGAAGGATGTAAATACCATCGTCGGGCGATGAACCGTCGCCGAGCTTACCGATGTACATACCAGGGCGACGACGAATATGTTCTTTCCAGTCGAGAGTCTGAATACTATCTTCAGAGTAGATTGCAGTCATATTGGCTATATAGGTTGCTTAATGCAAATATAGAAGAATTTCGAAGAGCTCCTTGATACAAATTATCAACAAGTTATTAACCGATACGCCTAACCCGAACAATCTTAACAGCTTGAACGATCAGGCAAGATGGAAAACAAAAAGCCTGCCTTATCATCACTATGGGATAATACGGCAAGCCTTTAACGAGTTGTCGCAACTGTTAAAAATGCTCCCCGTTCTCGTAGTAGCGCTCGCGCTTCAACTTCACAAAGTAAACATCAACCGATAGGTATCCAGCATTAATGAGATGTTTGGTGATGCATTGCGCCACCTTATCCTGCGCCTCCTGTGTTCGTGCAAACCAGGAAACTTCAACTATCGGATTCGTTTTCACAACGGCTCCATCCATAATAAAGGTAGCATCAAGGTACTCAAGGCTAAAGTAGTCGCGCGGCGAACCTACAATTTCTACCAGTTCGTCAACCAGATCGGTGCTGATATTAATCAGCTTCTGCTGGTCAACCGATTTAAATCTGAGCAAAGGCATAAATTAGAATTGATTAGCGGTAAAACAGTTACTTGCCATACTTTTCGGGAGCCATAAGCATATGCTCTTTTCTAACAATATCTTCGAGCTGCTGGGCTATTTGACTGGGCTTTAAACCCTCCATTTGCTGATACGTAAATTCGGGTAGTACCTTCATTCTAAACACCTGCTTGAGCTTAAACCCGAATTGTCCTGGAGGCATTGCGTCAAAAGTACCATCAATAACAACAGGGAGAATGCCAACCTTATTCGATTTAGCCACCACAAAGGCACCTTCTTTAAAATGCTTCACCACCCCATCGCGCGAGCGGGTACCTTCGGGATAAAGCAGCACCGACTTCTGGCGTTTCATCTTTACCGAAATCTTATGGATCATCATTCGGGTACTTTTCGACAAACCACGCTTAATAGGAATATCTCGGCACATCCACATCAACCATCCAATAATAGGAATGTAAAGAACCTCAAACTTAGAAACCCAGTTAAACTGGGTACGAATAAAAGTCGAGAAAGGTATATCTAGAGCCGACTGGTGATTCGAGATTATGATATAAGGCTTACTTGTATCAATATTCTCCATCCCTTCAGTCTGTATTGTCCAGCCAGGGCTTACATTAAAATACAACCTACCCCACCAAAAGCGGTAGGCATTAATCCAGTGCACCTCCTTTTCAAAGGGTAAATTGGCCAACCAAATAAAAATTGCAGGAATAAACAACACACAGGACAGAACAATGTATGCTAACAAATAAATGAAAACTATAGCTTTCTTCATTTTAAACGCTTGAATAGATGGGCGATTTTTTTCCCGGGTACAATTTTACATCATTTTTTCAAATATCTAAGCCAGTTATACTTATTTATGCTAAACAGCATCAATACAAAAGAACAGGTTTAAGAGCAAGGTATGGCTAGGTTGGCATCATCATCTTTTAACATTACGTACCTAAAACCAACAATTGTACTTCGGCCGGCTACGCGCATAACTAAATATTATTACTTTTGGGAGACTTTTGTAAGTCCAATTCATTGCTACTGACAACTTTTACTGAAGCACATGAAAACACGGACAATAACTAGTAAAACTGTTTCGCATGCTAAAAATTTTAGGTTGCCTCCTCTGCATCATTGCAAGTATGTATACCAATTGTGGGTATTCACAGGTGGCCGTTCGTCCTGCAATTGTCGCCAAAGACTCCATTTTTACCCTTATGAACGACACGCTAATTGTTAACGTTACTAGCGTATCGTCTGCAAAAATCTTCTACACCTACCCAGACTCTGCGAATAAGGAAAAAACGTTAGAACGAAAGGTTATACAACGAATTGTATACGCATCAGGCAAGGTTGAGCAGTACAACAAGCCCGTATTTATGAGCGTGCTAACTACCGATTGGCGTTCGATTATCGTTACCGACAACCCTGCGGATGTTGACGGCATGCACCTTAGGGCCATTGTCATAGGCCTATCATCGTCGAGTTCTAAATCGGCGGCTAACGCAAAAAACAATGCCGAAGTTAAGGCAAAGAAGAAGGCTGCAAATTGTGGCGGAATGTACATTTTAGTGAAGGAAAGAAAAGAACTAGGCGGGTATGGCGAAATACCCAAGTACTACCTCGAAGCAGAAGTTTACGGTACGACACCGCTATCAAGCAACGAACAGATGAAAAACGAACTTGAAAAAGCGAAAAAGAAGAACTAGGATAGTCGTATAAAAGCAAATGGCCAGATACAAAATACAGCATAATAAAAAAGGAGGCTTTCGCCTCCTTTTTCTATAACCATCGAGCCAAACAGAAATCCTGCCTATTTGGCATGTACTTACTTTTTGCAAACACCCGAACTCCGACCTCGTACATCCCAGGGGTAATTGGAATAAGATCGACCTTGTATGTAGCAATTTGTCCATCGGTTTCAACAAGATCGTACTCTTTTTTAAGCACGATTTCCACCTCGTCTCCCTCTAATGGCTTTGCCACCACCATTTCGACACCGACATCCTCGGTCAGCAGCTCCTTGAGATCCAACTTTACTACAGAATTGTACTTCTTACCAAGAATAACCTCCTCGTTATCCTTTTGAAATTGCGAAACAGAAAGAAGTCCAATGCTAGACCAGTTACGAAGCACCTTACGCTTCCAGTCAGCGTATTCGCGGGCCTCATCGTAACTATTCACCGACATTTCTTTCGATCGCTTAATTAAGGACTTGTAGTACTTCTTTTGGTAGTCGAAAAGCATTCGTTTAGTAGTAAACTGAGGCGCCACATGCTTAAGCGAGTTCTTTACATACTCAACCCAGGTATGGGGAACACCATCCTTCCCTTTCTCATAAAATCCAGGAACAATTTCGTCTTCGATAATCGAGTAAATAGTTTCGGCATCAAACTGATCTTGATACTCTTCGTTTTGATAGTACTGAGCTTGAGGTAATGCCCATCCGGCATTTTGCTGATACCCTTCGACCCACCAGCCATCGAGCACGCTAAAATGCAGCGTACCATTCATGACCGCTTTCTGACCGCTAGTTCCGGATGCCTCCATTGGACGAGCTGGATTATTCAGCCAAACGTCAACACCTTGAACCATACTTCGGGGCAGCTCCATATTATAGTTTTGAAGGAAGAGCAGCTTGCCTTCAAATCCAGGCCGTTTCGACATTTCGACAATATACTTAATCAAATCCTGACCTGGCTTGTCGTTAGGGTGAGCCTTGCCTGCGAACAACAGCTGCACAGGCCGATCCGGATTATTAAGAATGCTACTGATACGGTTAATATCCCTAAACAGCAGTGCGGCTCGTTTATAGGTTGCAAAGCGACGAGCAAAACCAATGGTAAGAACATCATCACGAAGTGCCTCTTCGATCCGAAGCGTTTGCTTAGGATCATCGAATGACGAGTAGGACGGATTTAGGAGACGCTTTCGGACAACATCTATAAGCTTCGTACGCAGCACGTTTTTAACTTGCCAAAGCTTTTTATTGTCGATGCTATCAATTCTATCCTTCCAAATTGGAGTGCCAATAGCTTCGGCGGCACAAGGCACATCCTCGTTTTCGATAAGCTGGACAATTTCTTTCGCCGCCCAAGTTGGGTAGTGCACCCCGTTAGTTACATAGCCAATATGCAGCTCCGAAGGCATATAGCCATTATACAGCTTTTTGAAGATATGCCTGCTAACCTCTCCGTGTAGCATACTTACCCCGTTTATATCCTGAGACAGGTTGGCGGCGAGCATGCTCATCGAAAATTTATCCATTGGGCTATTGGGCTTCAAATCGCCAAGACGAATGAGCTGCTCCCACGAAATTTTTAACCGTGCAGGTAAATAGCCAAGGTACGGAGCAAGCATTTCCTCAGGAAATGCGTCGTGACCTGCAGGGACTGGCGTATGCGTTGTAAATAACGACGAAGAACGAACAACCTCAATAGCCTCGGCATACGACAGCTTTTCGTCTTCGATAAGGTTTACCATACGTTCGAGCCCAATAAATGCGGCATGCCCCTCGTTGCAATGGCATATATCCGTTTTTATGCCCATTTTTTTAAGTGCCCGAATACCACCAATACCCAGAAGAATTTCCTGCTTCAAGCGATTTTCCCAATCGCCACCGTAAAGCTGGTGTGTAATGGTTCTATCGTCGGGCAAGTTTGCCTCATAGTCGGCATCGAGCAGGTAAAGCTCTGTACGCCCAACATCAACCCGCCAGACACGCGCAAAAAGCCTACGCCCAGGCAGCGGTAACGAAATGGTTAAAGGAGATCCGTCGCAATCTTTAACCTGGCTAATAGCCAGCTTCGAGTAATCCTGAAAATCGTTTAACGCTATTTGCTGACCCACTGATGAGAGCTGCTGCGAGAAGTAACCATTTCGATAAAGCAATCCTACCGCAACAATGCCCGCATTCTGATCGCTAGCCTCCTTGAGATAATCGCCAGCCAAAACGCCCAAACCGCCGGAGTAAATCTTAAGCGATCGGTCGATACCATACTCCATGCTAAAGTAGGCAACCTTATAGTTCTCCTCGACCTTTTTCCCCATGTAATCTTTAAACCTACCGTACACATCACCAAGGCGATTTAGGAAATCCCTATCCGTTTCTAGCGAACGATACTTAAGGAAGCTGAGCTGGTTCAGAAAGTCGACAGGGTTCTTATCGCACGAAACCCAGAGGTCTTGATCGATTTCCTGATAAAGCTCCAACGCATCGTAGTTCCAAGACCACCAGTAATTACGCGAAATTTCCTCGAGCGGTTTTAGCTTCTCGGGGATGTTTTTCTGAACGAATACTTTGCTCCACCTAGGCTTGCTCAACTCCTGAGCTTTATCTATAAACGATATTAAATCACTCTTATCCATACTTACCAACCGATTAGTTCGTCCGAACGATTTATTTATAGCTTGCGAATATGCCTTTTGGTAATATTTTACAAATGAACGCCATTGGGTTTGAACGGCTAGTCCGTTTGCATCCTGGCGAAGCTTTTCGTACTCCTTAGTTCCCACTTGGCTGAGGCCTAATATAGTTGACATGATACGCTCAACAACGTCTACCGTATTGCTATCGGTACGCGGAATAACTTCGAGCGAGCTATTCGAGAACCCGTGCACCTCCATCCAGTTTCCAAATCCGGCTAAAGAGGTGGTAACGGTTGGAACGTAGTAGGCCAAGCTTTCCTGAGGAGTGTACCCCCATGGCTCGTAGTACGATGCAAAAACGCTCACATCTAACCCTACCAGTAAATCGTAGTACTTTTTATTAAAGATCCCATCGTTGCCATTAAGGTAGCTTGGCACAAAGAAGACCTTAACCTTATCGGTTTCCTTATTGGTTAAGCCGGCCTGCCTAATTTTATTCATTACAGGATCGATGTTGGCATCAACCAAATAGTGGGTGAGGAACGGATCGTGAAGGGGTGCCGAATCGGCAAGATTCTTATCGTGGAGATTCCGAACCAGATCCTTACGGGGGCCATGCTGGTTAGCCGGAATAAATATGAACGCTAAAACCTCACGGGTTAACTGCTCGTCCCTATTTAAAAGGCCTAACGATTCGATAAAGACATCTAACCCCTTATTTTTATACTCATACCTCCCGGAAGTTCCAACGAGCATACAGTCGGGCGACACGGGACGGGCAAGGAGTGCTTCGGCCACCTCGAGCATCGAGACACGTGCTTCGATTCGCTTTAGCTTCAACTCCCTATCGGCAGGAACAATGGAGAGGTCGAACCCATTAGGGGTAATAATATCGACACCCTTATTTAGGAAGTGAGCGCATTCCTTGGCCGTAATACTACTTACCGTGGTAAATATATCGGCCTCATTAGCCGCAACTTTTTCGAGCGAGTGCTTTGCCTGTACGTTATGATCCTTTGCGGCCAAATCGGGATTTACGCTAAGCATATTTTCGTAAAGCGGCATAGCGGTTCCTGCCAAACAACGGCCAAGAACTGTAGCGTGCGTTGTAAAGATGGTAGAGATTAAGGGCATTTGCGCCTTAAGGTACAAGAGGCCAGAGCCGGTCATCCACTCGTGGAAATGAGCTACGACCTTGTTATCGCCTGTTAGCGTGTAGTGGTAAAAACTTTCGATAACT
The DNA here is from genome assembly GCA_964292015.1 of uncultured Acetobacteroides sp. Taxonomy (GTDB): domain Bacteria; phylum Bacteroidota; class Bacteroidia; order Bacteroidales; family ZOR0009; genus Acetobacteroides. The sequence continues at coordinate 968 of CAXYUU010000012.1, read as the reverse complement.
CGTCCAACGGTAAATCCGAATAGCGTTGGCTCAATATAGTCCCACTGCCCGGTAACCGAGTCGAGACTATACTGCTCCCAGTACCACTTAAAGAGCTCGTCCTTTTTGCCGATGTACGATGAGGTGTCGACAAGAAAAACAATTGGGTAACCCGGAATATTCCAACGGCCAATACGGAGGCGAAGACCTTCGTGAAAAAGCCGCTCGCGCCAGCTTTTAAACAGCTCCTTATCCTCAATAAATTCGGGGTTTTCGCCTGTATCCTTAAACACATCGGGGCCGATACAAATATGCCGATCGGGCAGAGATTCGGAAAGCTGAAGCGCTTTGGTGGCTACAACCGTGTGGATACCTCCAATTTTATTGCAAACTTCCCAGCTTACCTCGAATAGGTATGATGGGACAATGTCGTTAGCTATGCTCATATCGCTCTATATAATATTATCCAAAATAGTACATTGGGTCGTTTGCCTGGTTTGGGGTGAGCTTCTTTGCTGGTTCACCGGCCAAACTAGCCTGCCGTATCTTTTCGGCCTCCTCGGTGGCTCTTTTGATGTGTATTTCGAAATCGCTTAGCACATTCATATAGGTGATAAACGCCTCGTAGGGGGAATTGTAGTGGTTAAAGTACTTATGCACATCGCCATCGGACAGGTACTTTACGCACATGTAGTAGAAGTGATCGCTGGATTGGAGCTTACCCCATATGCTGCTAACCTTATCGTCATTTAGCTTTGTTACGGCATCGAACAAGGAGCTTACCTTTTCGAAGGCGTTATCCTGTAAACCATTGCCCAACCAGGCGGATAGATCGCGCTCCTGGTCGGCCCACGAGATATTGGACTGCACATGCAGCACGTCGATAGGGGTGCAGAGGTCGACGACCTCCGAAGGGGTGGCGAACATAAACTCCTTTGACTTTAGGATTGCGGTGGGTAGCATCTCCAAGAAGCTGAGGATGCCCGTTG
>CAXYUU010000011.1:0-24103 GCA_964292015.1 uncultured Acetobacteroides sp. | reverse complement strand
GGAGTTAAAGGAGTTAAAGGAGTTAAAGGAGTTAAAGGAGTTAAAGGAGTTAAAGGAGTTAAAGAATAACGACAAGGTAATAGTGATTCTCCTTAATGTTATTCATTTTCTGGTTTGCCCCCTTATGGTTGATGGTATTTAGGGCGTAGCTGCATGGCGGGTACGCCCTTTTTCCGTAAACGTTTCCAAGTACTACAAATGCAGGAAGCCTCGCTAAGGAGCGGTACGGGTAGCAGAACACCCGCTCAACGGCTGGCGACCCCAATAAAAAAGGGCAATCCCTAGTAGAGACTGCCCCTCGGCTTAGCTATGCGGCAAGCCGTTGGTTTACCGATAAGCCAAATCCTCGCTGTGGTTACTTCTTCAACTTCTTACACTCCTTGGTGCACTTATGGCCCTTTTCGCCATGTGCGCATACGCACTTACCTTTTTTACAGGCGGCAGTGCACTTATGCTCCTTCACCATCTTTTGTTCGGTCTTAGGCAGCTCCTTCTTGGGCTCCTTCTTTGTAGGCTGTGAATTGGCGACGTAAAACAACAGGACAATCGCCAAAAGCCAAAGTAACTTTTTCATACCTCAATTTTTTTTAATTACGATACTCGCTGTGTGCTGGTTGTAGCTTGCTTGCCTAAATACGGGCCGTGGTAGGCATATACCCGAAGCTGCATCTCAACCTTGTACTAAACAAGGCAAAGTATAAAAGGGTAATATGCACGGGTGAATTTAATTCGCGGTAGGAGTAAATGCGGGCTCGCCACTCGATTGTGGAATGGGTGGTAACCTCGTACCGGCATGCAAGCCTCTGCAAGCGGCTGAAAACAAAAAGGGCCATCTCCTTGCGGAGATGGCCCTAAGTACTATCTTAAATAGGTAATAGCTTACTGAATAACCTTAACGGTAATAGCAATAGCCCTATCCGATCCATCAATTTTTGAACCTAGAATTTCATTAACCAAAATTAATCCATTCAAGCCTAACTGAGTCTTAAATGCAAGAACATTACCTTTTGCAAGATTCTTTTGTCCTACAGCAATAAAACCAGTGGTTGGAAGTAGACCCTTACCTGAATTAGCATCCCAGTTACTTTGAGCTGCAGGCGCAAATTGGGTTGCATTACGTTGAACAAACTCAGGAATATACTCATTCACTTTTCCAACTTCTAAAAGTCTTGAATCAGAAATAGGAGCCAATGTTGCCTTATCTGTTTCTCCGAAGTAATACATGAAATCGATGTAAGGTGCGTTGGTTACTGCATCCTTCAACTTGTAATCCTTTGCCAACGATACAGAATAAAATCCGCCATAGTTAGCAATCTTATTAACCTGTCCTGCAAGAAGTACGGTACGGTTAACGTTAGGAGATACAGATCCTTTAGGAGTAATGGTTACAGTAGTTGAACCAACAAGACCCTTAGAGTCGATTGCTTCGAAAGTCATCTTAGAGATGGTTTGACCAACAGCAATATTGTACTTGCGCTCGAACATTTTATCACCACGGTTGAAAATACCGGTATTTAAAGCGCTATCGAGAACAACAAACGACTGCGTACCAATAGTAGTGGTAATCTTAATTTTTTCCAGACGATTCTTCTGTGCGCCCATATCAAAACGAACAATAACTGGCATTTCCTCACCTGCATTGGTGTTGTTAATTGAGGTAATGGCCACATTTTGTCCATCTAACACTTTAAATACGGTAACAACAGGCTTGTCGATTTCAGGAACATCTATCAACTCTTCTGGTGAGCACGATGTAAAAGCTGCGCCAGCAAGTAGCACAGAGAATAGCAAGAATTTAATCTTTCTCATAAAAAATGTTTATTTAAATTACAGCGGTGTGTATGGCAAATATTAAGCCACACTTTTTCTGTTAGCAATCTATAGGAAATAGGAAATTTACGGGTATAGCTATACGTTAAACGAATTTTGGTGTAACTGTTTTAGCACTAAGTGGGCATAAAAACATTGGGCCAACAGCTGTTTTTTGGCAAATATGTTAAGTACGCTCCGACAAAAAGCGTAATAACAGACAGGTTGACAGCCACAACGTGAGGCTTTTCGCCACAGCTATTGACAACATGTCAAGAAACAGGTGGCAGCAGCAGCATCCTAAAGCGGAGCTTTCCACCACCTGCCCGACAGGGAAAGCCAAGGTCGCAGCAAACGTGCAGGCCGCAATAAATGCCTCCCCTCCCCTTGCCCCTCCACCATTTTTCGCGATATTGCGGCTAGATTTTAGATAACAGGCATGCTTACAATCAGCAATCTTACGGTAGAGTTTAAGGGCGTTGGCCCAGTGGTAAATGGTATCAGCATGAGCGTGGGCAAGGGCGATACGGTGGGCTTGGTGGGCGAATCGGGCTCGGGCAAGTCTATCAGCTCGCTTTCGGTGATGGGGCTGCTACCCGGCACCGCCACCATAGGCGGCAGCATCACCTTTACCAAGGCCCGTGGGTCCACCCTGGGGCTGGCCGTACCCGAAAGCCAGTACCCTTCGGGGGTACGAGGCCGCGAGATTGCCATGATCTTTCAGGAACCGATGACGGCGCTAAACCCCACCATCCGCTGCGGCGAGCAGGTAGACGAGATGACGCGCGAGAACTTGGGCTACAACCGCCTTCGGGCCAAGGAGCGTACGCTGGAGCTGTTTGCCGAGGTGCTGCTACCTGACCCCGAAAAGGCCTACCGATCGTACCCGCACGAGCTCAGCGGCGGTCAACGTCAACGGGTGATGATTGCCATGGCCATTTCGTGCAACCCGCAGCTGCTCATTGCCGACGAGCCAACCACCGCCCTGGATGTTACCGTACAAAAGGAGATTCTGGAGCTGCTCAAATCGCTGAAGAACCGCTACGGGATGGGGCTCATCTTCATATCGCACGACCTGCGCATCGTAGCGGAGGTTTGCGAGCGTATTGTGGTCATGCGCCACGGCGACGTGGTGGAGCAGGGCAACTCCGACGACATCTTTCACCGTCCGCAACACCCCTACACCAAAGCGCTAATTAGCTGCCTACCACCCATACATTCGCGCCCCGAACGGCTGCTCACCGTAAAGGAGTTTACCGAGCAGAGCAATCCAACGGTTACCTACCAAAGCGACAGCGATAGAAAGGATCAGCAAAAAAAGATATACGCACAGGCTCCCCTGCTTAAGGTAAGCCACCTCGATGCCGGCTACTCGTTTGGCGGATCGATATTCAGCAAAACCCGCAACCTGTTTAAGGCGGTAAAGGATGTCGGTTTCGAAGTTTACCCGGGCGAAACCTTCGGCCTGGTGGGCGAATCGGGCTGCGGTAAAACCTCGCTTGGGCGCACCATCATTGGGCTGGTAAAGAGCCTGAGCGGCAGCATCGAGTTCGAGGGTAACCGTATCGACCACCTTAAGGGTAACGAGCTGCGCCGCATGCGCCGCGATATTCAAATGATTTTTCAGGATCCATTTTCGTCGTTAAATCCTAAAATCACCGTTGGCGAGGCCATTATGGAGCCCATGCGCGTGCACGGAGTTGGACGTAACGAGAAGGATCGGTTGGAAAGGATGAACCAGCTGCTCCTAAAGGTGGAGCTACCGCTCGATGTGGCCTCGCGCTACCCCCACGAGTTTTCGGGAGGTCAACGCCAGCGTATTGTCATTGCCCGTACGCTTGCCCTAGAGCCCAAGCTGGTTATCTGCGACGAGTCGGTGTCGGCACTCGACGTGTCGGTACAGGCTCAGGTGCTCAACCTGCTCAACGATCTGAAACAGGAGCTGGGGCTTACCTACATCTTCATTTCGCACGACCTAAGCGTGGTGCGCTACATCAGCGACCGCGTAATGGTAATGCAGAAGGGCGAATTGGTGGAGCTTAACGATGCCGACGAGCTGTACAACCATCCGCAAAAGGAGTATACCAAAAAGCTGATTGGCGCAATTCCGAAGATTTAAGAAGTTAGCAGTGAGAGGTGAGAGATGAGAGTTGGGATATGAGATATGAGAAGAGGGACACATGTATCATGATGAATTTCTGCAAGATTTCAAGTCGTGAGCCGTAATCAAATAGCGCGAAACGAGTTCTTCATTCCCAGCTACACAAAAAAGAAATCCCCTTTTACTTTTCTGATTTCTTTGCATATTGGATGGAAACTGATAAGTTTGCTAATCCTACGATAAAAAGATGAGCGCACTAGACCAAAGGATATCAAATTTCATACAGAGCCACTCGGTTTTAACCATGGCAACCAGCTTTGGCGATGAACCCTACTGCGCCAACCTATTTTACGCCTACCTCCCCGAGGAAGGCTGCCTGGTAATTACCTCCGACGTGAATACCAAGCATATCCGAAATATTGCGCATAATATTTTTGTGGCCGGAAGTATTGTCGATACCTGTAACCTACCAACGGTAATAGGCATACAGTTTCAAGGTGTTATTTCGGAACCATTGCAGGAGCTCTCGCTAAAGGCAAGAGCAACGTACACCCACCTATTCCCTTTTAGCCAAGGTATGAATACCACGCTATGGGTTATAGACCTTACCCTTGTTAAATTTACCGATAGCACGTTGGGATTTGGCAAAAAGCTAACCTGGAAAAAGTAACCATGCAACCTACCATTCTCATTACTGGGGCTACCGGATTTTTAGGCGTTCACACTGCACTCGAATTTTTAAGAGCCGGCTACCAGGTTAAGGGAACCTTTCGCAACGAATCGTCGCTAGTAAAGGCCAAACACGTTTTTGAATACTTCGCAGATGGGCTCGACCTCTTCAACAAGATGAAGTGGGTAAGCGTAGATCTACTCGAATACGACGAGGTGGTTGGGGCAATGCAAGATACCCAATACGTGGTGCATACTGCCGCAGAGGTGTCGTTTAACCCCCGGTACAACGATCGAATCATCGAAAACAATACGCGTATGGCTGCCTACGTGGTTGATGCCGCTCTCGAAGCAGGTGTCAAAAAGGTGTGCCACATCAGCTCGATAGCCGCTCTCGGAAGCACCACTAATGGCGACCCCATAACCGAGGAAACTAAGCTCACATCGATAAAGGATCAAAGCGCCTACTCCGTCAGCAAGTTCTATGCCGAGATGGAGATTTGGCGAGCTATAAACTCTGGACTAAACGCCGTGATGGTTAACCCATCGGTAATTCTGGGAGCAGGCGATTGGAAAACTGGCAGCTCCACCTTTATTACCACCGTGGCCAAAGGAATGTCGTTCTACACCAAAGGCGTAACGGGGTTTGTAGATGTTCGCGACGTAGCTACAGCAAGTAGGCTAGCGCTGGAGAGTGATATTTCGGCAGATCGATTCATCATCTCGTCCGAAAACATCAGCTACCACGACCTTTTCGGAATGATTGCCCAAGCAGTGGGCAAACCAATTCCAAAATATAAGGCACACCCTATTCTTTTAAAAATAGCAGCTAGCTTTAGCGGCATAACATCGTACATCACCAATAGTGAGCCGCTAGTTACACCACAAAGCGCCCGTTCGGCCTGGCGTAAAAGCTACTATAGCGGAAAGAAATTTGAAGAACAGTTCGATTTCAAGTACACTCCAATTAGCGAAACCATCTCGTTTGCCAGCAGCTGCTACCTAAACGATAACCATAAGCTGTAATGAAAAAGGCTGTTGTAATAGTTGCCGGAGGCAGCGGAACCCGCATGGGAAGCGAAATCCCTAAACAATTCTTACTACTTAAGGGAAAACCCATTCTCGTACATACCATCGAGCGGTTTTACAGCTACTGCAACGACATACAAATTGTGGTTGTTCTTCCTACAGGCCAGATTGAACGATGGAGGCAGCTCTGCAACGAGTACAACTTTACCATTAGCCATACCATCACCCAAGGAGGCGATACCCGCTACCAATCGGTAAAAAACGGTTTGGCACTTGTGGCTGACGATACTATTGTGGGCATTCACGATGGTGTTCGCCCGCTGGTTTCTACGGCTGTAATCCAGAGATGCTATGCCGAAGCCGAAAGAGGCAAGGCGGTTATCCCTGCCATTGCAGCTATCGACTCGCTCCGCATGGTAACAGCAAATGGCAGTATGGCTATCGACAGAAGCGCCATACGGCTGGTCCAAACACCTCAGGTGTTTCTAAAATCGATGATTGCCGATGCCTACAACCAACCATACTCCCCCCTGTTTACCGACGATGCCTCGGTGGTAGAGGCTTGTGGTCAACCCATCACCCTAGTGGATGGCAACGTCGAAAATATTAAAATAACAAACCCCATCGACTTAACCATTGCCGATAGGGTTTTTGATAGTGTTATCTAGATGAAGATAGTTCGCAAGTGTCAACATATTAGAGTGCAAAATCACTCCTCTAACGTCTTCTTCCCACTGAAATAGCTTCGTTTTACTTCTTAAAAGCTACTTTACCCTTAACAACTTCCAGTAAAGATTAAAGGTATTTGCCTCGTTAGTACGTGTAACCGTATACACATTTAGCGTATCGGCTGAAAAATCGAAGGCGTACTGTAGGGTGCTCTTAGCACCGCTCATAAACAGGGCATCCTTGGGCAGTGTAGGTTGGTAGCAGTCGATTCCGTAGCAGAGCTGGTAATTCGTGAAACTCTTAATGCCGCTAACCGTTCCCGAATCGGAGAAGACGACCTCTTTATTCAGCGACTTGCCCTGAATAGGTTGGTATTTACCCGCTATGAGAATTCGATTGAGCAACCGATGAAATATTTTGCCCTTATCCATACTCCTAAAGGAGGTGTCCACCTTTGTATAAACCCAAGAACGGCCACCCCACTTCTCCTCGAAGGTAAAGATCTTCTTAAGGTTAATAGTACCCAACGTATCGGTGTACCTCGCTAACAGGTAGCTCCTCTTCTTAACCTTAAGCAGCTGTAGCCGATAGGTGGCAGTCAAACCGGTACACATTACCGAATCGGCCCATCCCTTTTTAATTGAGATTTGGACAAACATTGGCGAGCCATGTACCGCTACAACTGAGCGTTTAGCAGCAATGCTATCTAAATATTGCTGGCAAACCCACGTACCCTCGATTGTGAGGGGAATGTGGGTCTTCTTAAAGCTCAAAAGATAGTAGAGCCCCGCAATAAGTATAATAAATAAGCCAAATGCGTAAAGCGCAATCTTGAACCTATTTCCGCTTACTGTCTTGTGGACGTGAATAGGGCTTTGCATATTTATTTGCGTAAATGATAAAACAGATACCCGCCAAAATAAATGGTATGCTAAGAATTTGCCCCATGTTTAGGGCCATCGTCTGCTCAAATCCCACCTGATCATTCTTAATAAACTCAACAAAGAAACGGGCAGAGAATAACAGTATCAGAAATATACCGAACTGCATACCTGGCTTCTTAAAAGGAATCTCCTTCTTGAAGTGCAGCCAATATAGCACAAAAAAGATCATCAGATACGCCAGTGCCTCATAAATTTGCGTTGGATGTTTCGGAAGCATTTCTCCCTCACGAAGGAATACAAATCCCCAAGGCAAGTTGGTTACGTGACCGTAAATTTCGGAGTTCATTAAGTTGCCCAAACGAACAAACATTCCCGCAATAGCAACTGCAAGGGTAATCCTATCGAGCAGCCATATAAATGGTCGCTTATACTTTCGCGAGTATAATCCTAGGGCAATAACAATTCCAATGGCGGCACCATGACTTGCCAAACCTCCCTCTCGGATATTGAGTATATGCCAAGGATGCGAGAAGTAGTATTCGGGCTGGTAAAATAGCACATGTCCCAAACGCGCACCTACCACAACACCAATACCCACATAAAAGGCAAGGTTATCTATTTCCTCGATCTTTATCCCCTCGAACTTGTACATTCGGGTAAAAGCCCAATAGCTGGCAACAAATGCAATAGCAAATAGTATCCCGTAGTAACGAACCTGAAAGCCGAATAGGGTGAAAAATACCGGATCAACATTCCAGTTAATAAACAAAAGGTTCATGCTTGTAATATTTATGCTTTATTTAGGGTAAAGGCAAACGAGCTACCCTCTCCCAACTTACTTCTTACATTAATAGTCTGGCGGTGTGCTTCAATTATATGCTTAACAATGGCAAGACCCAATCCGGTACCACCAGATTCACGCGATCGACTTTTGTCTGCCCTATAGAATCTCTCAAAAATACGGTTTAAATCCTTAGGTTCAATACCCGCTCCGTCGTCCGAAACCTCAACTAAAACGTTGTCGAACATATCGGAAAAAGAAACAATTGTAGTTCCTCCCTCTTTCCCGTAGTTTATAGAGTTTACAAGTAGGTTTACAACCACCTGCGAAATTCTCATCTTATCGGCACTCACAAAAATTGGGGTATCCTTACTTCGGGCAATTTCCAAATTAATACCTCGCTTCGAGGCCCTCATCTCTAGCCCTTCTATTACCTCTTGAACCAGCGCTACAATATTAAACTTCTCGGGCTTAACCATCAACACGCCAGATTCCAACTTCGAAATATCCTCAAGATCTTGTACTATAGAGATCATCCTATCGATGCTTTTCTCGGCACGCTCTAGGTAAAGTCGGTTAATCGACTTATCCTCCAATCCGCCATCCAAAAGCGTTAAGATATAACCTTGAATATTAAATATTGGGGTTTTCAGCTCGTGCGACACGTTACCTAAGAACTCTTTTCTGTACCGTTCTGTCTCGCGTAGACGGCTAAGCTCGTTTCCTCGCTTGGCAGCCCACCGTGTAAGCTCCTTTTCAAGTTCTTTGCCAATATCCTTCCCCTCTAGGAACTCTTTTAACTCCGAATCGGAAAGGTTAAGCCGCTGAATGGTTTTATATATCGGCGTTATCTTTTCGAATATAAGCTCGTTAAGAAGGTGGTAAACAATGATAAATATCACCACAAAAGTTACCAGCGCAATGGCAGAACCGAGTAGTAAATCATTTACAAGATTCTGATACGAATGCGATCGCCAATAGACAACACCAACCAAGACCGAGGTAATTCCCGATACCAAAATAGATATTTGCTTTGGAGAAAAAATGTGCATCCGAATTTACTTGCCAGCGTACTGCTTCATTAATTTCGTAACATACTTACCCAAAATGTCGAATTCGAGGTTAACTACTGAGCCAACTTGAAAAAGGTGGAAATTGGTATGCTCGTAGGTATAGGGGATAATGGCTACCGAAAACTCATCATCCTTCGAGTTTACTACCGTTAGGCTAACGCCATTAACAGTAATAGAACCCTTCTCTACCGTTATATTCCCTAAAGATGAATCGTACTTAAAGGTGAAGTACCAACTCCCATCTACCTCTTCAATAGATGTACATATGGCCGTTTGATCGACATGCCCTTGCACGATATGACCATCCAGAAGAGCCTCTAGGCGCATGCTACGCTCAAGGTTTACCTTATGGCCAACCTCAAGCAATCCGAGGTTAGATTTTTGTAGCGTCTCCTTTATTGCAGTAACGGTATACCGCCCATCAACAAGGCTAACTACTGTAAGACACACACCGTTATGAGCAACGCTTTGGTCTATTTTAAGCTGGTCGGCAAACGAACAGCTAACGGTGATGTGAAGGTTCTCTTTATCCTTTTCAAGCCCTACCACTTCGGCAGCTTCCTCAACAATTCCTGAAAACATATGTCAACTTTATTATTAAGTCCTAAAAAAGTGCAAGATATAACCACGAATTTAGAATTCAATCCTTAAAAGAGCTAATAAATCGGCAAGAAATCTAGCAATCTTTGCTATTTTTGCCAGTTGCGGGATAATACTATCTTCAAACAAAGACTAACGCTTTGAGAAATACACCTCTTACACTGATTATAGGTGGCTTACTAGTGCTATCGTTTAGCCAATGCGCCCGAATGGTTAATCCAACAGGCGGTCTAAAAGATACCCTTGCCCCAATTATTCTAAAAAGTACACCTACTCAATTCAGCCGTAACGTTGCTGAAAAGAAGTTTGAAATTACCTTTAACGAATATGTAACCCTTAAGGATCTGCAAAAATCTTTTTTTGTTAGTCCGCCACAAGAAGAACTGCCAGAAGTTCGCGAAAAGGGAAGGAAGCTCGAAATTGTATTCGACAAGGCTCTCCTACCTAATACCACCTACTCGCTAAATTTCGGGAATTCCATTGTGGACAACAATGAAGGTAATCCGATTGTCGACTACTCGTACATCTTTTCGACTGGAGCCAACCTTGATACGCTTAAATTTAACGGGGTTGTTTATGATGCCAAAACAATGCGTCCGTCTCCAAATACCTATGTCTACTTCTACGACAAAGATAGCGTAGAGGTGCCGCTCAAGTACAAACCAAGTATCGTTGCAAAAACCGACAAGGAGGGTATATTTGTTGTTTCCACTCTAAAAAACAGACAGTACAAGATAATCGCCATAGAGGATGCCAACCGCAACTATCTCTTCGATCCGGGCATAGATAAGATCGGTTTTGAAAAGCAGCTATTTGATCCCATTAGCATATCCGCCCGTCCCGATTCACTTTCCGACTCGTTGTGGCGCGCGAAGCTTCACCCCCATATTAAGCTGAAAATATTTTCAGAACCTAAAAAACGTCAGTATATCACCGGGAAGGCACGCCCAGAAAAGTATAAGTTCCTACTCTACTTCAACAGCGCAAATCCTGATATCAAAAAAATTGAATTTAACGGACTTAACATCAGCGACTTTTTGGTAGAGAAAGATCAAGAAGGCGACACCATTACCTACTGGCTTAAGAATGCTTCGCGTGAAATTGCCGATACTCTATTGGCCAACTACACCTACATGAAAAGCGACAGCACCGGTAAGCTTGTTGAAACACTCGAAAAAGTTTCATGGGAACTCCCTCTTTCAAAAATGGATCGGGTTAAAAAAGATAAAAAGAAGGGTGATGGTAAAACGGTCCAAAAAATGTCAAGCATCGTACCGCAGTTTAACATGCCCGATGGCACAGTAAACGAAGATGGCGGCTTATTCATGCAGCTTAGCGCGCCACTCACCCGCATAGACACCTCCAAGTTTTCGCTTTTCCACATCGACGATAACGATAAAAAAGTAAAGGTGCCTTTTAGAATTAAAATTGATCCCAAGAACATGTTAAGCTACTCCATTACATCAAAATGGGTAGAGGATAGTCGATATGAAATGCTTATTGATACCAATTCGATTGAGAATATTCTTAAGCAGGTAAGCGACACAACACTGTTTTCCTTCAACACCTCCAGCTCGTCGAAGTTTGGCACATTTGTCTTCGATATGAAGAATATTAAGGAAAGCATTATTGTGCAGATTCTAGATAGCAAGTATAAGCTCATCCGCGAAAAGAGAGCAGACAAGAGTGGAATTGTTCGCTTCCCCTATATCAAAGCCGACACATACATTATCCGCATTATCGAAGATGTAAATAAGAATGGCATGTGGGATACAGGCAACTACCTTAACCAGCTATTGCCCGAACGTGTAAGCTACCTATTTAAGGAAAAGGAAAACCAATTCGTACTTCGTTCGGGTTGGGAGAATGAGATAAGTGTTGATATTAACGAAGTTTTCAAAAACTACTAAGCAATGTCTGCCATACTACAATTTACCATATTCCCCACCGATAAGGGGTCGAGTGTTAGCAATTACGTAAGTAAAGCAATTGATGCGGTTAGAGCCGCTGGTGTGCCTTACCAGCTAACTTCTATGTGCACCATTATCGAAACAGAAACACTAGAAGAGGCCTTTGCAATTGTAGCAAAAGCCAATAAAGCCATCGAGCCATTTGCCGAAAGAGTTTACCTTACCATGAATGTAGATATAAAAAAAGGCGCAAGCGGTCGAATGCAGCAAAAGGTACAGGCAGTTCAAAATATAATTGGGGATGTTAATCTCTGATTTATATAAAGAAAAATGTCCTGACCAACGGCTTCCTCACACACCCCAATGGCTATTATGGCAAGTCCCATGGAGCCATTAAAAAACCAAAATATAGACAGATGAAAAAGCTACTATACATTCTACTTCTTGCAGGAATAACAAGCACGGCAGCTGCCCAAGCACCAAGCTATCCTCCTAAGATGTATGTTGGCGTAAACTATGGCTACGGCATTTCTGGCATTAATTTTCAACCCGACCTAAAGCAAACATCCTATCCAGGTAGTTTTAGTACGGGAATATCGTTTAAGTATCAGAACGAAAAACATTTTGCCTTCCAATCCGAGCTCAACTATACACAACGTGGGTACAAAAAACCAGAAGTAGGCGACTCAATTTATACCCGCACGTACAACTCCATCATGCTACCAATGATGGGACAGTACATAGCCACCTATAAAAGGGTTTCTGTAGTGATGAACCTCGGAGTTTACGCCAGCTACCTGCTAGACTCCAAAGATCAAATAAAATCAAAAGGGATTACCTACAAAAAAGACTACGAGTTTTTCCTCAAACGCGACCATCGCTACGAATTTGGCGTACTTGGTGGTGGTGGATTAAGCCTAAACCTCAATCCCATTATGCTACAGGTAGAAACTAGGTACTATTACGGTTTAACGAACCTCTACGACCCAGATTTTACCAACAACAGACCCTATGGCTCGCGCCAATTTCAACTGCAATTTTCAGCAGCTCTATTTTACAACTTAGAATCACTATTTGACAACGGTTCTAAGCTAACTAAAAACTAAATTTATGCGGAATGTTGTCCTGATTATTCTTTTTTCGGCTTTTTCTCTTTTGGGATACACCCAGATAGCAACCGAAGAAGGTCTGGCAAGCTTCTACAACAAAAGATTCAACGGTCATAAGACCTCAAGTGGGGAAGTTTACCACAACACCAAGCTAACTGCAGCACATGCCTCTCTTCCCTTTGGAACCGAAGTCCTCGTTACCAACCTTAGCAACAACAAGTCGGTAATTGTTAAGATTAACGACCGATGCTCCCCACGCCGTATAACCATTGACCTCTCGCGTGCAGCAGCAGTAAAAATAGGAATGATTGCTGCTGGTATCCAAAAAGTCAAAATCCAGGCTCTTAATGATAGCCTACGGAGTCTACATCTCGATCAAGAGTTAGCCGACTCTAATGCTACTATAGCCGATTCGTAGCCTATAAAAAGCGACACCACTCTTATTGTAGAAAACAACTACTCCATTCAAGTGGCAACCGTGGTATCGTTTAAAAACGCCAAAATGTTAGCCTTAAAGTTGACACAAAAGTATAACATGCCAACCCACTACCGTAAGGTTAAACACAGAAGAAAAACACAACACAAAATCACTGTAGGCTCGTTTACCAATCACGACGATGCCAACGAACCGCTCAAAGATCTTAAAAAGACCTATCGCACAGCCTTTATAATTGCAAACTAACCGTTATGGAATTTTTCGATAGCCTTAGCCAGTTCGAACGTCGCAGAACAAATAGTGTTCGAATAGGAAACCTTATGATGGGCAGCGAATTCCCCATCAGGGTGCAGTCGATGACAACCACCGATACACTAGACACCGATAAATCGGTTGCACAATGCAAACGTATTTTCGATTCTGGATCCGATATGGTAAGACTTACTGCACAAGGAGTTCGCGAGGCTGACAACCTAGCCAATATCCGCAAATCGCTGCTACAACAAGGCTACGAAAAACCTTTGGTTGCAGACATACACTTCAACCCCAATGCTGCCGAAGCGGCCGCTATACATGTCGAAAAGGTACGTATCAACCCTGGCAACTTTATTGATAAAAGAGCCAGCTTCATCGACATGAACCTCTCGGAAGACGAGTATACCGATGAACTTGAAAGGCTACGGGAGAAATTTGTCAACCTCCTTAATATCTGCAAGGAAAACAGCACAGCCATTCGCATAGGTGTAAACCACGGCTCACTTTCTGATAGAATTATGAACCGCTATGGTGATACCCCCGAAGGTATGGTGGAGTCGGCAATGGAATTCTTGAGGATTTGCATTGAGGAAAAATTCTCCAACGTGCTCCTTTCAATGAAATCGAGCAACGTAAGGGTGATGGTTCACGCATACCGTCAACTGGTTAGAAGAATGAAGCAGGAAAACATGCAATTCCCCCTTCACCTAGGCGTAACCGAAGCTGGTGAGGGTGAAGATGGTCGAATTAAGTCGGCTGTTGGAATTGGCGCGCTACTAGCAGATGGTATTGGTGATACCATTCGCGTATCGCTTACAGAAGAACCTGAAGCTGAAATACCAATGGCAAAAGCCCTTGTAACCTACTTTGAAGATCGTCAAAACCATTCGCCAATTGCAGAAGTAGATGCATCTCAATACAATCCATACACCTATACTAAAGCCCAAAGCAACGCTATAGCAAACATTGGAGGTAGTAATCTACCTGTTGTTATTTGCGACTTACTAACCGCTACATCGATTACCGACGATCTAATTAGTAACCTGGGATACCAGCTTATCGAAACAGAAAATTGTTGGAAAAAGATAAGCGATACGGCCCCCGATTACTTTATGGTTGGAAATGCGACCATCAGCCTAAGTACTGAAAATGGCCTCCATATTATTGGTAGTAATCAGAATAATCTGCAAAACTACTCCCTAACTGCACTAATAGATAAGCCAACATTCATTAGTATAGATGCAGCAAATGACATCAAAGTAGTTGCAAACTGGTTGATACAAAATCCACTTGCAATCGCCATTATCCATTCTGCTAACTCGAACGGATTAGCTGAACAACGTGCGGCTATACTCAATCTTAAAGCACTGGGGGCATTCAATCCGATCATTATTCACCGTCAGTACTCCGAAAATGACGTTTCCTTGCTACAGCTAAAGGCTGCAGCCGATTGTGGACCCCTTTTCATCGATGGACTACCCGATGGTATTATGGTTTCAAATGTTGGTATCATTGCAAATAGAGAGGTTGTATCAACAGCCTTTACCATCCTACAGGCAGCAAGAGTTCGCGTATCCAAAACCGAGTTTATCTCATGCCCTGGTTGCGGACGAACCCTCTTTGATCTTCAACAAACTGCTGCTCGTATCCGCGAGCGTACCAAGCAGCTCACCGGTTTAAAGATTGGTATTATGGGCTGCATCGTAAATGGTCCCGGAGAAATGGCAGATGCGGACTACGGATATGTTGGCGCCGGACCGGGAAAGGTTACCCTTTATAAGGGCAAAACCGCCGTTAAAAAGAATATTCCACAAGAGGATGCACTGGACGAACTCATAAACCTCATAAAAGAAAATGGAGATTGGAAGGAGTAATAACTCCACTTCTCAACATAACCGTTTCGAAGAATGGCAGGGGTTGCAATAGCACCCCTGCCATTTTCATTTGTTAATAACCCTAAGAATATTAATTGTTATGTTTATTCGTGTTAATTAGAAAGTCAGGTGTTGCATGCCTTCCAAAAACTTCTAAGTAACCAATCCTACCAAGATTACAAGCACTAAAAATATTTTATTAAAGTGCTAACTCGCTGATTAACTTGATTGTTAATAACTTTTCCAAATTGTTGATATCTATAATCGAAACAGCTTGGTATGCTAATTATAACCTCGCTATCTTGCATGAACGTTGAAAAAGCGAGCAGAAAAAGTCAACCCATTTTTTTCTAAGCATTTAGGGTAATCGTATAAATACAAAATAATGGAAGCAGCCAAAACATCCAAAGTAAAACTAGAAACAACGTCTGATGAGTTAAAGGTGTACTCGTATCAGGAGGCAGTTTCTTCTGCAAAAGACTATTTTCAGGGTGACGACCTTGCCGCAACTGTGTGGGTAAGCAAGTACGCCCTTAAGGATTCATATGGTAAAATTTATGAGGTAAATCCCGACCAGATGCACTGGCGTATCGCCAATGAGATTGCTCGTGTCGAAAAGAACTACCCAAATCCGCTTTCGTCTGCTAAGATATACGAGCTACTTAAAAATTTCAAGTACGTAATTCCACAAGGAGGTCCGATGACCGGCATTGGTAACAATATGCAGGTTGCCTCGCTTTCAAACTGCTTTGTTATTGGACAAGATAACCCAGCCGATTCATACGGTGGTATAATCCGTATCGATGAGGAGCAGGTACAGCTTATGAAGCGCCGAGGAGGTGTTGGACACGACCTATCGCATATCCGCCCAACAGGCAGCCCTGTACTTAACAGCGCACTTACCTCTACTGGTGTTGTGCCTTTCATGGAACGCTACTCCAACTCTACCCGCGAAGTTGCTCAGGATGGTCGTCGTGGTGCGCTAATGCTCAGCATATCGATAAAACATCCCGATGCAGAGCGCTTTATTGATGCCAAGATGGAAACCGGAAAGGTTACCGGAGCAAACGTATCGGTAAAGATCGACGACGAATTTATGAAATGTATCCAAACAGGACGTAAGTACGTACAGCAATACCCTATTACAGCAAAAGAACCAAAATATAAGGTAGAAATAGATGCTCAGAAGTTGTGGAGAAAGATTGTTCACAACGCATGGAAATCTGCTGAACCCGGCATTCTATTCTGGGATACCGTTCTTCGCGAATCGGTGGCAGACTGCTATGCCGACTTAGGCTACCGCACCGTATCTACCAATCCTTGTGGAGAAATCCCTCTCTGTCCTTACGATAGCTGCCGCCTACTAGCGCTTAACCTTTACAGCTACGTAGAGAACCCTTTTACGCCAAAGGCTAAATTCGATTACGAGCTATTTAAACGTCACGTCATCATTGCTATGCGCATGATGGACGATATTATAGACCTTGAGCTTGAAAAGATTGAGGCCATCATCGAAAAGATCAATAATGATCCAGAAGATGAGGAAATTAAGTTTGTAGAACGCCATCTTTGGGAGAAGATTCGTGAGAAAGCAATCAACGGTCGTCGTACCGGTTTAGGTATTACCGCCGAAGGCGATATGCTTGCGGCTTTAGGTATTCGCTACGGAAGCGAAGAGGGTATCGAATTTGCCGAAAATATCCAACGCACGCTTGCTATTGAGGCTTACCGTTCGTCGGTTATTATGTCGAGAGAGCGTGGGTCGTTCCCAATTTACAACACCGAACGCGAGATTAACAATCCGTTTGTTAACCGCATAAAGGAGGCAGATCCTGCTCTATACAAGGAAATGAGTGAGGTTGGTCGTCGTAACATTGCCATGCTCACCATTGCCCCTACAGGGACAACGAGCCTAATGACCCAAACATCATCGGGTATCGAACCGGTATTCCTTCCTGTCTACAAGCGTCGCCGTAAGGTAAATCCTAGCGATCAGGATGTTGTTATTACCTTTATTGATGAGGTAGGCGACTCTTGGGAAGAGTACTACGTATTCCACCACAAGTTTGTAATATGGTTGGGACTCAACGGATACGACGTAGATGCTGTAAAGCAGTACGACGATGAAAAAATGGACGCTATTATTGCCAAATCGCCATACTACAAGGCGACATCTAACGATGTTGACTGGGTAAGCAAGGTAAAAATGCAGGGTCGTATCCAGAAATGGGTAGATCACTCCATCAGCGTAACGGTAAACCTTCCTGCCGAGGTAAACGAAGAGATGGTATCGAAGGTATACAAAACCGCATGGGAAAGTGGTTGTAAGGGAGTTACCGTTTACCGCGATGGATCCAGAGCAGGTGTTCTGGTATCTAACAAAAAGGAAAAAAAGGAAAATAGTGCGGAGTTCCCAACCAAACGTCCACAATCGGTTGACTGCGAAGTTATCCGCTTTAGAAATAACGATGAACAGTGGATTGCCTTTGTTGGTATAATCAACAATCGCCCATACGAAGTATTTACCGGTATTGTTGATGAGGAGGTTCGTCCTATCCCAAAAACCATTACCAAGGGTAAGATTATTAAGGTTAAGGATCCCAATGGCAGCCGATACGACTTCCAGTATATCGACAAGTTTGGATACACCAACACGCTTGGTGGAGTATCGCACATGTTTAACAAGGAGTACTGGAACTATGCCAAGCTAATCTCTGGTATTCTTCGTAATGGTATGCCTATTAACGACATTGTGAGCTTGGTGTCATCGCTTCGACTAGATAGCGATACCATTAACTCGTGGCGTAGTGGTGTTGAGCGTGCTCTTAAGCGTTTTATTCCTAATGGAACCAAGGCAAAACATGGAGCAAGATGTCCAGAATGCGGTGCCGAATCGCTTATCTACCAAGAAGGATGTCTTATTTGTACATCGTGTGGAACATCGAAATGCGGATAGTACTACCATATACTTACAACTTGTAAAAAAAGGCTCGGATATCTCCGAGCCTTTTTTGTTAACAATATTCAACAATCAGACAGTAAGCATATTCCAAAACTAATGCCGCAATCTTTACTAACGCCATCGACATAGAATACACTACAACGAGTAGCTTACTATCCTGATAGGTTTACGACTTATTCCCCTTCCAAATAGCATCTACTACCCCCTGAATTCCATTAGCAGTAATGAAATCGAAGAGTTTCATGAGCAGGGGAAATAAAAGTATTACGGCTAAAACGCCGATTACTAGAATAGCAACAACAACAAGTATTGCCAACATTCTTAATTTCGGATTATACAGGAACTTCGTCAGCAACTCCCTCTTAACGTCGTAATTTCCAGACCTGCTCGATGACCTTTGGTGGTAATCGTCATGCTCATGGTAGCTATTACGATGCTCCCCATTCCTTTCGTGATTCTGGTGGCGATGCTTACGATCGTCTTCAAACATATCGTCAAAACCCATAACTGTGGTGCTTAATAAAAAGACAGAATACTAGTACCAAACGTACTACAAGCGCATGCAAAAGTGAAGCTAACAGGATACCTGTTGGCGACTTGTAGTGTATAAGAAGGGGTTAAACGAACTTTGGCGGTTGCCAAATAGATGAAATGTAACCATCTTTTTCTAAAGAAAAGATAGCTTGGGGTACTACTTTTACCCTGACACGAAATTTAAGCAGCTCGTTTTTAAAGTAGCTTGAGATATAAACCTCTTCGAAACAAGGCGAAGTGCTTGTTTCGAAATGGATAGCGGCCTCGGAATATTCCTGCGGCAAAACCGTCGCTCCATCCAAAAAAGTACGATCAACCATACCACTAGCTGCCAAAATAAGGATTAAGCAGAGTGCTACAAACAGAAGGTATAGATGTTTTACCGTATTTCTCACGTAAGCAAACATAGTAAAAAGTTATGATACTTATAGTAGCATGCTATGCCCTTGTAGGACAACTAAACCTTTTTACGTTAGATTTTTGACGTACTAAATAAGGCAAGTAGAGCAACCTTTACCGCTTGTTACCGGTACGAACCTACCGAAATACTGAATGTAATCGCCAAAAACACTTGGGATAAAAAGATTAACCTAAGCCTTAATATCAACCGCTTATGGAGCAACTACTACTACAGCAGTATTACGGATGTAGCCTGGGTTACCCAACCGAAAAGACGCCTTCGGTAACGCACAAGAATGCTACCCCCTCTCCCTCTTCACCAATCGGCGAATGGTTTTATAAAGAAGTACGCCTACCACTGCACCCGCGGTATCGGCAACAACATCCAACATCTCGTAGCTACGACCTGGGAAAAAAGAACGTTGCATCAACTCGATTAACCATCCATAAAAAAGGCAGCTAAATATCGTAATCACGTAAGACCAGCTAGAATGCTTCAGCTTCGAATTGAGCGTTAAGATGGCCATTATAAGAAGCGCAAGAACAAAGTAAAGACCAAAGTGAACTATCTTATCTAAATAAGGAATGTCAATAAACTTGATTTTATCAACATCTTGAGGCGGCATTCCACAAAGTACCAGAATAATAGAGGCCCAAACAGCAACGGATACCCAATATCTCTTTTTTATCATGAAATCGACTTTAACTTCGTAAATTTACGCTACAAAAATAACAAATTAATTGGTGGCAGGATTTTACATTCATATACCGTTTTGCAAAAAGCTTTGTCACTACTGTGACTTCTACTTCTCGATGTCGTTGGCCAACAAGGATGCCATGCTTGCAACCCTAGCGAAAGAGATACAAGCACGTAAGGAGTACCTCGACGGGGAGACCATTACCACCCTCTACTTTGGAGGAGGAACACCAACTGTTTACTCGCCCAACGAGCTTAAGCAGCTGGCCGATGTGGTTAAGGAGAACTACCCCTGCCAAATAGAGGAGTTTACCGTAGAGGCAAACCCCGACGACCTAACGCCAGAGTATCTCACCCAGCTACGAGCCATTGGTGTAAACAGGTTGAGCATTGGCATACAATCGTTTATCGAACGCGACTTAGTGCTTATGAACCGTCGACACGATGTGCAGATGGCGCTGGACGTAGTGCCCATGGCACAAGCTGCCGGGTTCAACAACATCAGCATCGACCTTATTTACGGCATTCCCGGACAATCGGAACAGGAGTGGATGGCCAACCTTGCCACTGCACTATCGCTTAACGTACAGCATATCTCGTCGTACCACCTAAGCATCGAGCCAAAAACGGTATTTGGAAACAGAATGAAGCGAGGACTATTCTTCGCGATCGACGATGAAACCAGCGAGCACCTGTACCGACACCTCGAAGAGCAGCTAACCCTCGGAGGGTTCGAGCACTACGAAGTTTCAAACTTTGCCAAGCCGGGCTTCCGATCGAAGCACAACACCTCGTACTGGAACTACACCAAGTATATCGGCATTGGCCCATCGGCACACTCGTTCGATGGAGCTTCGCGCCAGTGGAACGTTGCCAACAACACCAAGTATATCAACGCAATAAATAGCAGCGAGGTTTACTACGAAAAGGAGCAGATGACCATCACCGAGCAGTACAACGAGTTTATTCTAACCTCGCTTCGTACCGCATGGGGGCTAAGTAAGAGTGAGCTAACCCGCCGATTTGGTGCCGAGCTTAGCGCCTACTTTTACAAGGCAATCGAAACACACTTACAAAGCGGTAAACTTACCGACCTCGATGGTGTTGTACGTATACCCACCGAACATTTCCTGCTATCGGATGGGATTATGTCGGACCTATTTTTTGTTGAAGAGTAATAACCAATCCGTATGAGCCAAATTTTCGACTTTTTAAACCAGCTAAAGGAAAATAACAACCGCGAGTGGTTTAACGACCATAAGGAGAGCTACAAATCGGCCCTTTCCGAATTTGAAGGAATCGTAGGCCAGCTTATTGCGTCGGTAGGACAGTTCGACGATTCGATTCGGCTACTCGAACCTAAGGAGTGCATCTTCAGAATTTACAAGGATACCCGATTTAGTAAAAACAAGGAGCCCTACAAAACCAACATGGGCGCCTACCTTAGTCGCGGCGGACGAAAAAGCCGCTACTCGGGATACTATGTGCACTTCGAACCCGAAGGTTCTTTTCTCTCTGGCGGAATATACCTTCCCGAGCCTGCCGTACTAAAACGGGTACGCGAAGATATCGATTTGTACTACGAAGATCTGCTTAACATAACCAACGCTCCATCCTTTGCCAAATTCTTTCCCGAGCTGCATGGTGATAAGCTTAAAACCAACCCCAAGGGTTATAGTAAGGATAATCCGGCCATTGATCTGCTGAAACATAAGAGCTTATACGTTATCCGAATGCTATCGAATAATGAGGTAACCAGCCCAAACTACATAGCAGAAGCGACCCAAACCTTAAAGGAGCTTAAACCCTTCAACGATTTCCTGAATAGGGCAATTGAGGATTTGTAGCAACCGATACTATTTCTCCAAAATATTAGAAATACGAATTTTTTAGCTCCTCGGCTCCTTCCACCCTTTTTAACCCGACAAATCGACTTCCGACGATTTGGCCAAGCGGACCAGCTTTAAAGTATTGCGCTTGCTTAGTTTCGAAGGAAGGATACGCCAGCTGGTAAGCTAAAAATTCGTCGCAGTAAAATAAAAAAAATTAACCGCCGAGGTAGCTCCCGCATTTCCCCTACCCACCCGGTTGCTCGTAAAGACCGAACCCATTTGGGTCGAGACGGATTAGGATCGAGATGTCGCAGGAGAAAAAGGCAAATTGCCCTGCTTACAAAAAAGGGTAACGACAAAATGTAGCGACAACGGAACCATACGGCTCCGGTGTTAATTTCAAATCTGATTGAAGGGAATAAAAATTTACGTGTAAGCCCTCCCTCTTTTCTCGAAATTTTCAGGTTTCTTCGTGTAAGAAATGATCTACTTCTTATAAGTATTGACTTATTTCTTATAAGAAATGGACTACTTCTTATAAGAAATGACTTACTTCTTATAAGAAATGACTTACTTCTTATAAGAAATGACTTACTTCTTACAAGAAATGACTTACTTCTTATAAGAAATGGATTACTTCTTACAAGAAATGGACTACTTCTTACAAGAAATGACTTACTTCTTGTAAGAAATGACCCACTTCTTGTAAGAATAATGCCCCACCATCCCGGGGTAAACCAGCTCTAAGCTAGCTGCAGGCGCATTATGCAAGCATATCATAGCTCTACCTAACTAGCTAATATCAAACCTCAAAGAACTATCTGCATAGCAGCAGCAATACCGGTAAAAGTAACGCACGGCCAGCAACCTAAATATCTCCTTCTAAAGGAGCGGCATGCCTATCGGGAATAATGGCGGAGTCAGCCTCCTTGGCCTTCTTTAAATTCATCGCTAGGGCGGTAGTACCAACAAGGCTTCCCAAGCCCATCGATTCCACGGCCGTACTAGGAACAATTACAATGGTGGAGTTTGTCTTTAACCCTTCGTAAAGCATGTTCATGGCACGGAGGTGAAAGGCAGTTGGATTGTCGGCGTAGCTTTTGGAGGCTTCGTCGAACATGCTGGCAATCTGCCGTTCCGAATCGCCCAGTATTACCCTCGCTTGTCGTTCGCGCTCGGCCTGTGCCTGCATCGACATGGCTGCTTCGAGTCCCTGCGGAATAAGCACATCCTTTACCTCCACCGAAATTACGTTGATTCCCCAAGGTTCGGTACGCTCGTCGATAATTCGTTGAAGAAGTGTGCTAATCTTATCGCGTCCTTCCAGCATTTCAGAAAGCATCGTCTTGCCAATGACATCGCGAAGAGCCGTTTGTGAAGCCCAACTTATGGCACTCTTGTAATCGGCAACATCGAGGGCAGCCTTTTTAGGATCGATAACCTTCCAAAAAAGAACGGCATCAACATCTACCGGAACGGTATCTTTGGTAAGCGTCTTTTCGGCATTAAACGAGGAGCTGATTACGCGGATATCAATCCAGTAGGGAATGCTATCGATAATTGGAATGATAAAAAAAAGGCCGGGTCCGCGCAGTACACGAAATCTACCAAGGCGTAGCACAACTGCTCTATCCCACTGATCGGCCACCTTAGTAGCCGCCGCAACAATGGCTGCCAATACGAAAAATACAATTAGATAGATGGTGCTAGCCCTCGACGACAAGTCGCTGCTAACGGAAAAAGCTAGGGCAAATCCAATACCTGCTACAACTACAAATAGTAAGGCAGCAACCGATCCATTATTTTTCATAGTACAATCATGTTTAAAAGGTTAATAGCTACAGTACCAGTAAAACCTCGAAACCTAATCCGAGCTGAATACAAAATAAGCAGCTGGTAGTAAACCCACTAGAAAACAGTGATAATACAGCTCTACTATCGATTATGTTTAAAAAAATGGTGCAATTAGTATTAAATCCTTCGGGAAATGAACCTAACCGATGCGAGTTCCCCCCTTACGGTATGTCAACCTGCCAAAACCCGAAGGATAACGTAATTTTAAGTAGTAGCTATCGCAGAAAGAACATCTGGCTTAAAGGGTTAGCCAACCTACATAAGCTGCATAATTGCGTAAAGCGAAACAGCGGCAACCACCACCCAAATAACAACTCCTAATACAATTGGCTTTACCCCTACGCTACGCACCGATTTAAGCGACAGCCCCATACCAATAAGGAATAGCGCAACGTTTAACGTACGTCGGGCAATAGAGGTAACCGCCAGCAGCAGCTCTTTAGGAATTGGGAGGTAGGTGCCAACAACCATGGCCACAATAAAAAGAATGATGAAAAGAGGGATTTTGGCTCCCTTTTTTCCGTTACCGTAGAGGTACGAGAAGAGAAGCGAAACGGGCACTATCCATAGGCTACGCTCGAGCTTAATGGTGGTTGCAATACTAAGCGTCTTGCTCCCGTAAACGC